>JAKDKQ010000036.1 GCA_030453295.1 Janibacter sp. | reverse complement strand
GCAGCTGGGCGAAGAGCTCGACCGGGGGGAAGGGGATGTGGTTGAACCAGCCGATCCGCAGGTCGGGCCGCAGCTGCCGCACGAGGGCGGGGACCAGCTGGAGCTGGTAGTCGTGGATCCAGACCTTGGCCCCCTTTGCCGCGACCTGGCAGACCGCCTCGGCGAAGCGCTGGTTGACCGCCTGGTAGTCCTGCCACCACTCGCGGTGGAAGTGCGCCGGGACGATGACGTCGTGGTAGATCGGCCACAAGGTCTCGTTGCTGAAGCCCTCGTAGAAGGTCGTCAGCTCCTCCTCCGACAGAGGGACGGGGTGCAGCCACATGCCCGACTCCTCGAAGGGGGCAGGAGCCTCGCCGGCCTCCCCGGCCCAGCCGACCCAGGCGCCTTCGCGTCCGCGCATCACCGAGTCCATGGCCGTGACCAGGCCACCGGGGGAGCGCTGCCACTCGCTACCGCCACCGGGGGTGACGACACGGTCGACAGGCAGCCGGTTGGCGGCGATGACGAGGTCGTATGTGGGTTGGCGTGGCACGGCAGTGCACCTCCGGGGGTCGTTGGGCCAACCATATGTACCCCGGAGCCCTTCCCCCCACGCGCCCGGACGACTAACGTCGATACATGAAGATCTCGGATGTACTGCGCAGCAAGGGCACTGACGTCGTGACCGTGGGGCCGACGTCCTCCGTCGGTGAACTCCTCGCGCTCCTGGCGGAGCACCGCATCGGCGCCGTGGTGGTCTCCTCGGGTGAGGGGCACGTCGACGGCATCGTCTCCGAGCGAGACGTCGTGCGACACATCCACAGCGACGGCGTCGCCGTCCTCGAGGGTCCGGTGAGCGCGATCATGACCGCCGACGTGCACACCTGCGGGGAGCACGACGACGTCAGCGAGCTGGAGAGCCAGATGACCGAGCGCCGCATCCGGCACGTCCCGGTGGTGCGAGAGGGCAAGCTGCTGGCCATCGTGAGCATCGGTGACGTCGTCAAGCACCGCATCCGCGACCTGTCGGCCGAGCGGGACCAGCTCGAGGCCTACATCACGCAATAACCGCCACGCTCAGGAGGCATACAGGCGATGCTCCGACACCTCCCATGACAAGCCTTCTACCCTTGGGGTCATGACGACACAGCTCCTCGGGGACGACCCCGCCCCTGACGGGCGTGGTGAGACGGGTGTGGCCGACTTCGACACGATCGGTCCCTACCGGGTGCTCCAGCAGCTGGGGCAGGGCGGGATGGGCATCGTCCACCTCGCTCTCGACGCTCGGGGCCGGGCCGTGGCCGTCAAGGTGCTGCGCTCCCACGTGGCGCACGACGAGGACGCCCGGGCGCGTCTGGCACGCGAGGTCGACACGCTCGCGCGAGTGCGCTCGCAGCGGATCGCTCCCGTCTTCGACGCGGACCTCGAGGCCGAGCAGCCCTACATCGTCACCCGCTATGTCCCCGGACCGAGCCTCGAGCAGCGCGTCCGGGAGGACGGCCCGCTCGGCGCGGAGTCGCTCCTCGCCCTGGCGCGTGGTCTGGCCGAGGCGCTGCGCGCCATCCATGGCGTCGGCGTCATCCACCGCGACCTCAAGCCCGGCAATGTCCTCATGCTCGACGACGATCCGGTCGTCATCGACTTCGGCATCGCGCACGTCGTCGAGAGCTCGCGGATGACCATGACCGGCCTCGTGATGGGCACTCCCGGCTATCTCTCGCCCGAGCTGGTCGAAGGGGGCGACGTCACCCCTGCCACGGACTGGTGGGGCTGGGCGGCCACGCTCGTCTTCGCTGCCACGGGACGCTCCCCCTTCGGTCGTGGCGGGATGGAGGCGGTCCTCGCCCGGGTGTGCCGTGGTGATGCAGACCTGCGTGAGGTCGACCCGCAGCTGGCGCCGCTCCTGCACGCCGCTCTCGCGCCCGACCCGAGCCAGCGACCCGACGCCGACGAGGTCCTCATGGCTCTCGAGGCGTGGGCTCGCGGCCGTCCCGTCACTGATGTGCTCCCGCAGCGCACCCGGGCCCTGCGTCCCGACGCGACCCGGGCGCTGCCGCCCGTCGCGCCGGTGCCCCGCGCCGAGCCCCCGGCCCCGTGGGGGCACGGGGACTGGACCGACCCCAACCCCGCGCCGCAGCCGGCGCCCGTCGCGCCACAGCCGGCGCCGAGCGCCGATGGTCGCGTTCCTTGGCCCGGCACGCAGCCCGGGGTCGAGCAGGGACCGCTGGACCGTCCCGGTGACCCACGCATCGGCAAGTCCCGCCGCAGCGATGTCCTGGCCGCGCTCCTCGTGGCTGCGGTGGCCCTGACCACCGCGGTGCCCTGGGTCGGCCTGGCCGTCGCCGTCGTCTGGTCCTGGCTGGCCCGGACCGTCGACCGGTCGATGACTGCGACGGTGCGCCGCCGTCACCGCTACGGCCGACGACGCAGCGACGGCGTGGCGGCAGCGGCATCCGCGCCGCTGCAGCTCGTCGGCTCCGCCCTGACCACGGTGGTCGCTGCGCTGCTGCCGCTCGCTGTGGGAGCAGCCGGTGTGCTCGCGGCGGCTCTTGCGCAGAGCGCCGTCGACGCGCAGGGGGTGCGTCTGGACGCACCCGTGCCGCTCGCGGTGGGCTCGCTGTGTGCGCTGCTCATCGGGTGGTGGGGGCCCGGAGGTCCCAGCCTGCGTCGCGGGAGCCGCAGCCTCGTGCGCGGTGTCACCGGCCCGTCCGCGGTGCGGTTGGTCGTCGTGGCCTGCCTGGTCGTCTTCGGGGTCGGGGTGCTGGGTGCGCTCGCCGTCGGTGCGCTCGACGTCTCGTGGTGGCCGTCGCTCAGCTCACCGCTGCCCTCACCGGACCAGCTGCCCGGCCGATGACGACTCCGCCGCCACCTCCTCCGCACAGCCCGAGGCCGCCCCGGCGGCCGGCCCGACGCACCGAGCCGCAGACGGGCGCGATCCCGCAGCACCCACAGCCCAAGCCGCGCCGTCGGCCCACGCTGCGGGGTGAGCAGCCCACCGAGACGATCCCGCTGCGCGGTTCGCTGCGCGGCACGCCCTACCGCGACCCCCGCGTCACCCGCGCCGTCGCGGAGGAGCGAGCGGCGGCGCACGCGATGGACCTCGCGCTGCGGGTCGCTGAGCTGATGCTCCGCTCCGGGTCCAGTGCCGCAGGGGTTGAGTCCGCGACCATCGCCGTCGGTGTGGCCGCGGGCCTGGAGGACCTCGACGTCGACCTGACGATGCAGTCGATGCACCTGCAGTGCCGCACGTCGTCGGGTCAGACGATCTCCCGGCTGCGGGTCGTGCGGCAACCACGTCTGGACTTTGCCCGACTGGCCATGGTCCACGCCCTCGTCGACGACCTCGTCTCGGGCGAGATCGACCCCGAGCAGGCCGACTCCCAGCTGCGCGAGATCGCCCGCACCCCGCGGATGTGGTCGCGCTGGTTCGTGACGCTGGCCGAGGGAGGCGTCGCGGGAGGGGTCGCGCTCATCCTCGGCGCGAGCCTGCCGGCCGTCGTCGTGGCCGCCGTCGCTGCCTGCGTGACGATCCTGCTTGCCGGTCTGATCGACCGGCTCAACCTGCCCGACTTCTACCTCGGTGCGATCGGCGGCGCGACCGCCACCTTGATCGCCTTTGGGTCCTACGTCCTGGGCGCCAACGGCCTGCTCCCGATCTCACCAGCGGACTTCGCCTTCATCGTCGCTGGCGGGATCGTGGCGCTGCTGCCCTCTCGCACGCTCATCTCGGCGATGGAGGACGTGCTGTCCGGGTTCCCCGTGACGGGCACTGCACGCCTCTTCGCCGTCCTGCTGCACACCTTCGGCCTCATCGTCGGTGTGGCGGCCGGTCTGGGGTTCTGCCTGCAGGTCGGTGGCTGGCTGGATCTGGGGCTCACCCTGCCCCCGCTCGACAAGCTCGCGTGGGCCTCGGCCGGACTGCCCCTGGTGATCGGCGGGTCGGCGGTCATCGGGCTCGCGGGTGCCGTCACGCTCCAGGGCAGCCGTCGGATGCTCGCCCCGACCGCCATCCTGTGCGCCATCGGCGTCGCGACCGCTGTCGGCCTCGTCCATGTCGGGATCGGTCGGGTGACGGCGACGGGCATCGCGGCAGCGGCCATCGGGTTCCTCGCGCGCTACATCGCGCTGCGCATGGATGCGCCGGCCCTGACGCTGTCGGTCCCCGCGTCGTTCGGCCTCTACCCCGGCCTGGGGATCTTCATCGGGCTCTACCACATGAGCTCTCCCGCGACGATCTCTGACGGGGCGGACTCCACGACCGGCCTCTTCAACGTCCTGGCCGCGCTCGGCGTGATCATGGCCATCGCGACGGGCAACACGCTGGGTGACCGTCTGGCCGCTCCCTTCGATGCCCCTGTGGCACAACGCCGCCGGGCCACCGTGGAGCAGGACGGCGAGCGTCGTGACGAAGAGGGTTGGGACATCGTCTGACCGCTCGCGGGGAAGGTCGTGACTCGTGTTTGACCCATTAGGTCACGGGAAGGTAACGTTCCCGCCGTCCGCGAATGACGCCAGACCTTCTGGCAGCTTCACCACGAAGCCCCCTGAACCTCGTGGAAGGAATCACCACCGAATGTTCTACTCCCCCAAGCACTCCATGGTCGAGAAGTCCTCGCCTGCCCGCCGCCGCATCGCCGGTGTCGCTGTGGCCGGCGCGTCTGTGGCTCTCGGCTCGATGGCGACCGCGCAGAGCGCGTCCGCCTCCACCAACGCCAATGTCTGGGACGCCGTCGCTGCCTGCGAGAGCGGCGGCAACTGGTCCATCAACACGGGCAACGGCTTCTACGGCGGCCTGCAGTTCACCAGCCAGACCTGGCAGGGCTTCGGCGGCGGCAAGTACGCCTCCAACGCCCACCAGGCCACCAAGGCCCAGCAGATCGAGATCGCGCAGAAGGTCCTGCAGACGCAGGGTCCCGGCGCGTGGCCCGTCTGCTCGCAGAAGGCCGGCCTGACCAAGGCCAACGGCATGACCGGTGGCGGCTCGACCGCACCGGCGCCGGCCCCGCAGGCCGCTCCGGCCCCGCAGGCCCCCTCGCGCTCTGAGGTCCGCACGCCGGCCGCTGCCGGTGCCCTCGCCGTCGACGGCATCCGCGGTCCCAAGACCAACGCCGGGATCGAGTCCTGGGTCGGCGCGACCCAGGACGGCGCCCTGAGCGCCACCGACGTCAAGGCCCTCCAGGCCAAGGTCGGCACGGTCCAGGACGGCATCATCGGCCCGAAGACCACCACTGCGCTGCAGTCGGTCGTCGGCGCCCACCAGGACGGCATCTGGGGTCCGCAGACCACCAAGGCCCTCCAGACCTACCTCAACGGTCTCTGAGAGACCCACGGCTGACGGGCTGGTTTTCCAGCCCATCAACCTCCTCGAAGGGGGGTTCGCACCACACGGTGCGGACCCCCCTTCGTCATGCTCGGACACCCGCCGGAGGCGCTGGGGGAGGTGACAGAGGGGGCGAAGTTACAGGTATGTATTTACGTGGCAGATGTTGTCTGTGTGACTGCTGAGTCCTTAGCGTCGCTCTCGGACCTGCACGGGGGACCCCCTGCCCGTGCTTCGCCGACACGAGGATTCTTCATGTTCAGCTCCAATGACTTCCCGGACCAGCCCGTCTCCCGACGTGGCCGCCGCCTGCGCATCGCTGGCGGCGCCGTCGTCGCCGGATCCCTGGTGGCGGGTGGCCTCGTGGTCGCCTCCGGTGCGGGTGCCGCCGACACCGTCTGGGACCGCCTCGCTGACTGCGAGTCGACCGGCAACTGGTCGATCAACACCGGCAACGGCTACTACGGAGGCGTGCAGTTCTCCTTCCAGACGTGGAAGGGCTTCGGTGGGCAGAAGTATGCGTACACCGCAGACCGGGCCACCAAGGGCCAGCAGATCGAGATCGCGCAGGAAGTGCTCAAGGTGCAGGGCCCCGGCGCGTGGCCGGTCTGCTCCCGTCGCGCTGGTCTGACCGTCGCCAACGGTCTGGCCGTCGACCCGTACAGCGGCACCGAGCGGCCCTCGCGGGACACGACGCGTCCGCCCGTCACCGCCGACGGTGACCTCGTCGTCGACGGGGTCATGGGCCCCAAGACCAATGGCGGCATCGAGAAGTGGGGCAGCCGCCCGGTCAACGGCTACCTCGACTCGGCCGACAAGCAGGCCCTGCAGCGCCGGGTCGGAGCCTCGCCCGACGGGATCATCGGCCCGATGACGACCAAGGCGCTGCAGCGCAAGGTCGGCGCCGACGTCGACGGCGCCTGGGGCCCGCAGACCACCACCCGACTGCAGACCTATCTCAACAACAACGTGCTCTGAGTCGACCACCGACTCGATCGCGACCGGGACCGCGGGCTACGATGCCGCGGTCCCGGTCTTCGTGTCCGGGGCACGCTGGCGTGGCGCAATTGGTAGCGCACCTGTCTTGTAAACAGGGGGTTGAGGGTTCAAGTCCCTTCGCCAGCTCTCACGATGGTTGAGGTGCGAGGAGCGCCAGCGACGCAGCCTCGAAACCAGATGTGCCGACGGTGACCTCTCGACAGAGCCGCGGTGACCCGATGCCTGAGGGCAGCGAGCACCGTGGGTCAATCTCGCCACGACCCAGGTAGACGTCCTGCGTCATCGACACCCGCGAGTGGCCGAGCTGGTCGGCGATGGTCCGAGCAGTCACGCCCGACCCGTCGAGGATGCTCGCCGTCGTCTTGCGCCAGGCATGCGAGGTGACCCACTCCAGGTCACTGTCGACGCGGACCTCGTAGAGCCACCGGCTGACCGTGCGTGGCTCACGGAAGCCGCCGTCTATGGTGCCGAAGACCGGCTCGTCCGGACCCACCCCGACCTCAGCGCGTCGCCGCAGCATCGCCACGCACCACTGGGGAAGGGGGAGACGGCGTTGCCCAGCCGCGGACTTGGTGGTCTTGCGGATCAGTCCCTGCCCCGTCACTCGGATGAGCGTCGAGGTGACCTCCACCGCGCCGTCCTCCAGGTCGACCTCTGACCACAGCACCGCGACCGCCTCACCGATCCGCAGACCCGTCGCGAGCATGAAGGCGCACAGGTCCGGAAGGTCGTGCTCGACGGCCCGAGGATCGCGGGTCACTGCCAAGAACCACGCCGCCCGCTCCTGCTCGGTGAGAGCCCGCGGACGACGACGAGGGGCTGAACTCAGCCGGCGGACCTCCCGCGTGGGGTTGAAGCGGATCGCGCCCTCACGCACAGCACGTCCCATCGCCCCGGAGATGATCGCCCGAGCCGTCCTGGAGGTCGCCGACCCGACCCGCTCGTGCAGGTCCACCAAGAAGCGATCCACGACCGGCGTCGTCACCTCACCGAGCCGCAGGTTGCCCAGCGCGGGGGAGACGTGCTTCCCCCACTGATAGCGGTAGGTCTGCACTGTCCCCGGCGAGCGTTCGCCCATCCGCACCAGTTGGTCGAGGTCGGCCAGCCATTGCGTCACCGCTTCGGCCAAGGTGTCCCGAGCCGTCAGCCCACCGATACCCGTGGAGGCTGCATCCTCCAGAGCCGTCGTCAGTGCCCGTTGTGAGGCGCCCTGCGAGGAGCCCCAACGCTCCACCCGACGTCGGCGACCGTCGAAGCCGCGGAACCACGCCCGGCTCTTGTACATCGGCCCCGATTCGGCGGGCACGCGAACCGTCGAGATCGCGCCCCACTCACCTGGAGCGAGCCCTTGCCGTCCCACGGCTCACGCCGCCGTCTGCTGGTCGAGCCATGCGAAGACGTCTGTCTCCTTGTAGCGCAGCAGCCGCCCGATCTTGAGCGCGGGCGGACCCTCACCCTTGCACCGCCAGTCGTAGATCGTCTGGACCGGAATCCCGAGGAAGGTGGCCACCTCTTGGATCGTCCACAGCGGGTCGTGTCGATTGCACATCTGAATCCCCTTCTCTTGCTTCGCTTGTCGTGCTTGCTGTCTCAGTGCGTCCGTGCCGTCTCGGCTCGCCATTGGTCATAGGCGCGGGCACGATCTGCTGCCGCCAGTGCCAGGGCGGTGTCCGCGTCGGTGTCCCAGCCGGTGCCGACGTAGCTCCAGGAGCCGATGACGAGGGTGGTCTCCTCCTCGTCATCCGCGATGAGGTCGGCGAAGTCGAGGACCGGCATCTCACGGTCATCACGGGCGCAGTCGGCGGCGATCCGTTGCCACCGCTGTCGTGCCCGACGCAGGGCGCCAAGGGTGATCGAGTACCGGCGCGACTTGCTGGAGAAGTGCCCGCGGAAGCCGAGCATGTGCACCCACTTGTGCATCAGCTCGTACTCGTCACCGGCCACGCGCTCGTCCGCGAGGGCATCGATGGTGCCCCTCAAGCGTCGGTAGTGCCCGCACTCACGCCGAGGGTCGGTCGTGTCCGAGGCCGACTTGGTGGCGTACTTCGCCAAGTAGCCCGCGACTTGCTCGCCCACCAGAGGAGCGTCCGGATCATCGCCACGGGTCGCGGTCACGGGTCGGGCGTCGACCTGGGCACCGAAGCGCAGCGTCCCGGCGAGGTGGCCCGCGCACGGGGGAGCAGCGAAGCGCACCCGCGCGGCTGCCTCCTCGAGGAACCCGGCCAGCACCCGAGGCGAGATGGCCGAAGGAGCCGCCGCGTATCCCGCATCGGACTTGGGGCCGTCGAGGCGCACCAGTGCGTGGAAGTGGATCACGCCGCGGGCTTGGTACTCGGCGACCTTGGCGTACTGCAAGGTGGCGACCTCACGCAGACGCGAGTCCGGCACGCCCAACGCCTGGGCAATCACCCGCCGCGTCGCAATGGTGAAGCGCCGCCACAACTCCGGAGCCCACCACTGCCAGATGGCGTGCGCCGTGTAGTCGTAGCAGTCCGAGCAGATCGGCGTCCCCACCGTGGCGTCATCGCTCTCGTGCGCCTGCCAGCACGCGACCGGGCGACCGTGTTCGCACGCCGCGTGTCCATCACGAGGACGGCAACGTTGCCCTCCCTTCGCCGTGTGGACCGGGCCGAAGGACGGAGCGGTCAGGGTCAGGAAAACCAAAGGATTGCCGCTGACCCGCTCCGGCACGCTTTTGCCGCCGACGACACCGGCCCGGATCATCTCGAAGGTGTCGCGGGCGTAGATCCGCGAGCAGGCCGGGCAGACGCTTGCACGACGGTTGCCGCACCGCACGTACGTCACTCCGAAGGGCTCGTGAGCAGAGGAGTAGCTAGTCAGCACCTCACCCGTGGCCCGGTCCACGCGGCTGGAGGAGCCGACCAACTTGATGGGGTGCGCGCAGTGCCCCACCCGAGAGGCCGCGTCGGCCCATGCAGTGAAGGTGCCGCCCACCACGCGGTCCATCAGCCCTTGCCGAGCAGCCGGACCGAGACCGTCGAGGTCGAGCGGTGCTGCGTCGCTGTAGCCGGGGAACCCGCGGGGTGAGCGCTGCTGCATCAGAGCTCGCCTGCCGCCCCACGCACGGAGACGCAGTCCAGGCACACGAGGTGGTCTCGACCGTTGCCGATCACGTAGGACCAGCCCTCGCACAGGGTCGTCGCCGCGGCGATGGCATCCGAGGTCGTCGGGAAGACCACGCGGGCATCGAAGCGTCGCACGAAGACCGTCCCGCACTCGTCGCACGCGACCGCAGCACCCCGACCCAGCGTCGAGCGAAGGGGGAGCACCTGGGACGGGGCAGCGGCCAGCATCCAACTCATGCCGTCTCACCCAGTTCGAGCCCCGGCAGGGTCATGCCTGCCCAGTCGATGGGGTGAGCGATCAGCCGCAGCTCTTCGCGGTCACAGTCCGTGGTGCCGCCCCACACGCCTTCCTCGTGCCAGGTCAGCGCGTACTCGCGACACATGAACCGCAGCGGGCACGACGCGCAGACCCGCAGTGCCTTGTCGGCGTCGTCTTGGCCCCGCTCGGGGAACCACCAATCCGGGTGCGGGTGGCGGACGCACGCCCCGTGGCTGTTGAGAGTGGCCAGCGTGCGCGTCGCAGCGCGAGAGCGATCATTTGGCAACATCACGAACCCCTTCCAGTGAAATGACGTGGTGCTCAGTCGCGGTCTCTTCGAGAGGCGGCATCCAGCGCTTCGCAGCGGGGAAGCGTGCCGCAGTCGCCTTGATGAGCGAATCAGGCCAGAAGTGAGCCCGCACCCGCGCCACCGTCCCCTCCTCGGTGACGAGATAGCCCGCCCCGCGCAGGTCGTCGGGGATGCGGTGAGCCGGCGCCTCATCCGTCATGCCAGACCCGAGGACCATGCCGACCTCTTCGGCGCTCTGGAGGCGCAGGGCCACGGTCTGCGTGAACAGGCCGCGCATCGGGACCGTTTCCTTCTTCGGGTCCTGCACGAAGGCGACGACCACGACACCCATGGCGCGACCCTGCGTCAGGATCTCCGCGAGGAGGCGATTACCTTCCTTCTTCACCCCGGCCTCGGCGTACGCGGTCAACGCCGCGAGCTCGTCAATGACGAGGACATGCAGCGGATCGCCCGGCCGTGGCTGGTGCAGGCGGGAGCGACCGACCATCGTGGCTGCACGCTCGTCGATGATCCGCAGCAGGTCGCGCAGCACCTCCACGGCCTGCTCGGGCTGGTAGGCGGTGCGGTACATCAGGCCATCGCCCATCGCGATCTCCACACCGCGCTTGAGATCCACGCCGTGCACCCGCACCGTGTCCTGCACGATCCACGGACCGAGCGGGGCCACCGCACCCCACAACACCGAACCCTTGCCAGAACCAGAGCGCCCGGCCACGAGGGTGTGCTTGCCGACCAGCGACAGGCGCCACGGCTCGCCCGAGTCCTCGCGACCGACCTCGACCGGCTCCAAAGGCGTGCCCAGATCGCGGTCCTGCGGCAGCGTGGCCCTCCTCGTCGCAGCCAGGGCGTCGAGCATCGTGAACCGAATCGAGGCGACCGAAGGGGACACCATTGACGCTCGAAACGCAGAGGCGCCGAAGTCAGACGCGAACTTCTCAGCCGCCGCAACGATCTCCGAAGACGACTGCCCCCGACGTGCACGGATGCGGGCGATGATCACGCCCCCGTGCGAGGTCACGGCCAGCAGCTCGGGATCGACCCACGACTTCGTCTTGCCGGAGCCCACCTCACGCGACAGACCAGAAGCGCGAGCGACGTACGCGAAGTCAGCCCGCACCCACCGCCGACAGAACCACGCCACCACCTGATTGGGGTACCGGACCGACACCACGAGAGCCGCGACCAGAGCAGCAGCGGCAACCGCCCCAACCACGTTGCCCAGGACGTGCAGCTGCCGCGTCAGCACGGCGATCCACGAGGTGTCCCACGGTCCAAGCGGGAGGACGTCGAAGGAGACCCGTGTCGAGGCCGCGCCAGTCAGCCACCCCGACAGGTGCAAACCAGCGCACGCCGCGAGGAGCCGCCAGACCACGGGGCCAGCCGCCCGGACCGCGAGGACAACCCCACGGCCCAGACGGCGGACCCACCACGGCAGGGCAGTCATCACGCAGCCGCCGACTCCGAGCGACCCGATGCCACAGGCTTCGCGCCCTTGCCCGGCGCGACCATCCCGTCAGCCCGGTAGGACCACGCCAGCCGAGGCCGAACGCCGTTGTCATCCACGTACGGCAGCGCCGTCAGACCCACGAACTCCACCGGCGTCCACGGGAAGGGCGTCGTGTTGTCCGGAGGAACCGGCTGCACCTTCGCCGCGATCTTGATCGAGATCGCCGTCTCCTTCTTGCCGGCCTCCTCGTCCGCGTCCAGGATCACCACCTGCCACAACGGAAGACCCGTGTCCTTGTCCAGCTGCTGCGGCCTCGACCCATCCGAGCGCTTGTCCGCATCGAAGTCCCCGACCGGCTCCACACCCCCCTTCAAGAACGCACCCGCGGGGAAGACATCCGCGTGACCGACCGGGAAACGACGCTGCATCGCCATGACTTGCTCCTCTCGATGGATACTGGCTTAAGCCAGTAGTGAGGACGCTACAACTGGCTCAAGCCAGTGTCAACAGGTGGCTTAAGCCAGGGCCCCTACACTGGGGAGATGGATGCAAAGAAGGTGTCGCCCCAGGGCCTCGGGACGGCAAGTCGACAGGTGGCTGCCGCGTTGAGGGCTGCCATCGAGTCGGGCGAGCTCCAGCCGGGGGATCGGCTCCCATCAGAGCGCGTGCTGGCGTCAGACCACGGGGTGGCTCGCAACACTGCTCGGGAGGCGGTCCGGCAGCTCGCAGAGGCTGGCCTCGTGACGGCGCATCACGGCAAGGGCGTCTTCGTGCGGACCAAGCCGCGCCTGATGCGCTTCGGTCAATGGCGCTACTCCAAGAAGCTGCGCGAGGAGACCGGCGTCTCGCCCTTCCACGCCGAGGTGGCCGCGCAGGATCGGGTACCCAACGCATTCCTGAAGGAGATCGGTCGCGTCGTGCCTCCGCCCGAGGTCGCCGAGCGCTTGGGCGTGAGTCCCGATGAAGCAAGCGTTGTGCGTCGCGAGAACTGGTACTTCGCTGACGACGAGCCGATGCAGATCGGCGTCACTTATGTCCCGTGGTCAATCGCGGACGAGACCGAACTGGCAGCGGGAGACAGTCTCGGCAAGGGCGACCTCTACGCGCGGCTCGGCGAACTCGGACACGAGATCACCTACACGCGCGAGGAGGTCACGGCACGCATGCCGACGCTGGACGAGGCTGACGGCCTCCGGCTCCCCGAGGGGGTGCCCGTTCTCGTCGTGCTCCACACAGGGCTAGACCAAGACCGACAACCGTTCGAGGTCACGCAGTTCACCATGCGAGCCGATTACTCCGGCCTCGACTACACGATGAAGGTGGACGAATGACGTCAACGCATGTCCGCCCGACCACGCCCGCCGACTTTGATGAGCTAGCTGCTGTCCTGGTAGACGTGCACCGAGAGGATGGCTACCCGGTTGAGGGTGTCGACACCCCTCGCGCCTGGATTGAGTTGCAGGAGCCGATCGGCCAGTGGACCGCTCTCCTTGAAGGGCGTCAAGTCGGACATGTGGCACTTGTGAGGCCTGCACAGGATGACGGCGCCCCTCGAATGCTCGCGGATCAACAGGGCGTGGATCCTGACGGGATCGCTGTAATTGCTCGCTTGTTTGTCGGCCCGCGCGCGCGGGGTAGAGGCCTAGCACAACAACTGTTGGAGACCGCCGAGCAGCAAGCGCGATCGGCAAAACTAAGGCTCGTCTTGGACGTCATGGCGAAGGATGTGGCGGCCATCAAACTCTACGAACGCAATGGCTGGCAGGTGCTGGGCTCCTTCATTCATGAGTACGGACATGGTCTTTCGCGTGAGGCGCTGGCGTTGGTGGGTCCTGACTGATTGATTGGCTGTCCGCGCGCGGCATCCACTGCTTCTGGCTCGGGAATGAGTGACTCCGTGATGACCGTGGGCGGGCGTGATGGGCATCTAGCCCCGGTCATTCATGAGGACGGTCGTCGTGGTGTCTGGGCTGCGTAGTTGAGCAG
>JAKDKQ010000035.1 GCA_030453295.1 Janibacter sp. | reverse complement strand
GCCCGGTCCGACGCAGCCACTCGAGGTCGGAGGTCGTCGCCCGCGAGCCGGGCAGCACGAGCAGGTCGGCCTCGCGCGCGTGGTCGGCGTCGACCGTGACCCGCACGTCCACCCCCGGCTCGGCGGCGAGGGCATCGACATCGGTCCCGTTGGACGTGCGCGGCAACCGGACGACCGCGACCGCGAGCCGCCGGTCCGTCGGCACCCCATCCGCGACGTCGCCCCAGGCGCCCATCGACAGCGAGTCCTCGGAGTCGAGCCACACGTCCTGCAGCCACGGCAGCACCCCGAGCGACGGCATCCCGGTGCGCCGGGAGATCTCGACCAGACCCGGCTCGAGCACCGACGCGTCCCCGCGGAACTTGTTGATCAGGTAGGCGCGCAGCAGCGGCCGGTCCTCTTCTGCGACGAGCGCCCACGTCCCGTAGAGCGCGGCCAGCACGCCCCCGCGGTCGATGTCGCCCACGAGGACGGTCGGCAGCGAAAAACGTTGCGCCAGACCGAGGTTGACGTAGTCACCCGCGCGCAGGTTGATCTCCGCGGGAGAGCCGGCGCCCTCGCAGACGATCACCTCGTGCCGAGCGGCGAGCTCCTCGTACGCAGTGAAGGCAGCCTCGGCCAGGTGCCGTCGCCCGGTCGTGTACTCGCCGGCCATCAGCTCCCCGGCCGGCCTGCCGCGCACGACGACGTGCGCGCGTCGGTCGCTGCCCGGCTTGAGCAGCACGGGGTTCATCGCGGACGTCGCCTCGACACCCGCGGCCTGCGCCTGCAGGTACTGCGCGCGCCCGATCTCGGAGCCGTCACGGCAGACCATCGAGTGGTTGGACATGTTCTGCGCCTTGTAGGGCGCGACCGAGATCCCGCGCCGGGCGATGACTCGACACAGCCCCGTCACCACGAGCGACTTGCCCGCGTCGGAGGAGGTCCCGGTGATCAGCAGTCCGCTCACGAGCCGCCACTCTACGGTTCGCCGATAGCGTGGGCCCCGTGAGCCCGACACACGTGCACCTCATCCGTCACGGGCAGTCGACCTGGAACCGTGACGGGCTGGTCCAGGGCGCCCACCGGGGGCGCAACCAGTCAGTGCTCACCGACGAGGGCCGGGCCCAGGCCGCGCGCGCCGGCCTCGCCCTGAGCGCCCTCGTCGGACCACCACGGCGCGAGCAGGCCCTCGAGCTGTGGACCAGCGACCTGATGCGAGCCCTGCAGACCGCCGAGATCATCTCCGTCGCGCTGCGCCCCATGCGGTGGAGCGCCTCCGTGCGTCACGAGGCGGGTCTGCGGGAGCAGGCCCTCGGTGAGCTGGAGGGGGAGCGGTCGGATGCCCTGCGCGCGCAGTCGGTGCCGGACGACGCGCACGTCAGCGAGGTGCGCTGGGGCGGGGGTGAGTCGATGCAGGACGTCTTCGAGCGCGTCGGTGAGTGGTTTGCCCCCGCACTCATCGAGCAGCCCGAGCACCTGATCGTCGTGAGCCACGAGCACACGATCCGGGCGGCCTTGGCGTGGCTGCGCTCCACCTCGCACCGGGACATCGACTGGGACGAGCCGATCGCCCCGGGCTCGATCACCACCCACTCCGTCGTCGACTAGGGGCACGTCGCCAGCCGATCTGCTGCGCCGGACCCGTAGCGGTGACCACTGCCGTCGGGCACGTCGAGCGACCCCAGGAGGTCAGCGGCGTCGTGGATGGCGCTCACGACAGGTACCCACGGCCGGTCGTCGCCGGGCGGCAGCAGCAGGTCACGGGGCGCGGCGTGCACGACCGGGTCGTCGTCGTTGGCGACCGCGGCCTCCCGGGGCAGGCCCACCCGGTGACCGCCGGGTGTGCCCGTCCACAGCACCGAGCAGACCTCTCCGGCCCGGCGGGTGCCGGGCCCACCGAAGATCGCCTGGCCAGCCGTCGCCCCGAGGCTCTCCCCGTGGACGTGGACCTGCGGGCGCTGGGCCGCAGGCAGCTCCCGCACCCGCTCGGTCACCGCGTCGAAGAGCTGCGCCGTCGCACCCACGGCGTCCTCCCGGCGGACGAGGTAGGAGACCCAGCTCGGCGCGTCGTCGTACTGCATCCCCACCGTCGCCACCTGCGAGCCGAAGCGCTCCTCCAGCCCTGCCACGACCTGCGGGTTGATCCACCCCGAGCCCGTCGGGACCGCGATGACGACGTGCTCCCGCTCCAGACCGCCCGCCTGCACCAGGTCGTCGGCGGCGCGCTCCGCACGGTCGCCCGGGACCTCCCCTTCGCGCATCTCGGCATAGGCCCGCACGGCGCCGACGGGGGAGGACTGCAGCAGCACCCGGTCCTCCGGCGCGGTGGCCACGCCGTGCACCGGCCCGCCGGAGAAGACCGCCGTCGAGGCGATCGCGATGACCGCAGCCGGGCGCCACGCGGTGCCTCGCCGCGACCACCCCCAGCGAAGGGAGCGGACCGCCAGGCACGCAGCCCCCACCACGGCGCCCACCGTCGCCCACCAGGTCAGGTCGGTGGGTGGCAGCCCGATCGCCAGACGCCGGGAGGAGAGGGCTGGTTGCGCCCAGCCGAGCGTCGCGAGAGCCATGGCCAGCACGCCGACCAGCGCCCACGAGCGACCGCGCGCGACGAGCCGCGCCGTGCCGGGCCGCAGCGCACGCACCAGGAGCACGCTGGCGCCGACGAGCACCGCCGTCAAACCGCCCTGCAGGACGGGTCCGTGGGGCAGGTGCCCGGGGGCGATGCTCACTGCGAAGCCCGCCACCGCGGCGCTCGCACCGGAGACCCGGGGCGCGAGGTCGGACATCCGCACCGTCAGCCGCGACCACTCGACCTGCGCCGCAGCCGCAGCCGCACCCCACCGAGCACGAGCGTCCCTGCACCGCCGGCGAGGGTGAGCGCGCCCGCACCCGTCGCGCTGCGGGACAGGGCGTCCTCCGGCAGGGGAGCGGAGTCGTGCTGCCGGACCGAGTTGGCCCGGACGAAGAAGCCGGCGATGTCCGCCCATGCCGAGCACCAGCCGTGGGAGATCCCCTGGCGGCCGTTGCACGACGCGCGAGCAGAGGCGACGAGCTGCGCGTCGAGCTGCTGCCGCGCCGTCGTGGGCAGGGCGCCGCCCTTGTGGGCCGCGTGTCGCAGCAGGTCATACCCCAGGTCGTGCTGCCGGCACGGGCCCTCGAACTCGGCCGGCAGCGGCACGGGCGAGGAGCACGACCCGGTGGGGTTGACCAGCCGGCCGCGCTCGAGGCGCGGCGCATACCCGAGGTCGGTGACGAAGCCTGCCGGCACGGCGCCAGCTGCCCAGTCCGCCGGCCGGCTGGTCAGCGCGGCGACCGCCGCGCTCGACCCGGGGTCGGGCACCGCCGCGGGCGGTCTGCCCGCCATCATCAGGGCCGCCCAGAGCATGGCAGCGAGGAGGGTCAGCAGGGTGGTGCGGGAGAGGGCTGTCGTCATGGGACCGAAGCTCGCCGTCGGCCACCGCGTGCCACATCACCCGCCAGAGCGCTCCTGAGGTGGCCGTCAGGGGTCGCCCCACCACCGGGGTGCTACCTCAGGGTGACCTCGGATGGCTCCGGAGTATGACGACGAGGCCCCTGCCGGTCCGTAGCCTGAGTCCCATGCCCGACAACCCGAGACCCGCCCGTCAGCGGATGGGTCGAGCCCTGCGGCAGAGCGGTCGGGGGGCCCGATGGCTGACGCGGGGAACGAGGGCACACCCCGACGTCGCGGCGACCCTGCTCGCCGTCCTGATGTTCATCATCGGCTGGTCGACGATCTCGCAGAGCCATGCCGTCACCGCCTCGGTCATGCCGCTCCTCGCGGCGATGTCGGTGGCGCCGCTGCTCATCATGCGGCGGGCCCCCTTCGTCGCGTGGGTGGTGAGCGCGGTCGGAGCCCTCGTGTGGATCCCGTTGCCTCGCCTGGCGGACGCGCCGATGCCGTGGCCGGTCGTGCACTTCCTCATCCTGCTCGCCGCGATCCTCGTCGCCGCGATGTACGCGCAGCTGCGCCTGGTCGCCGCGGTCCTCGCGGGCTCGGTCCTGCTCTTCCTCGCCGCGATGCCCGACGGCATGAAGCCGTGGGCGCTCGGCGCCGCGATCATCGTGGCCTTCGGTCTGCTCACCCGCTGGCTCGTCCTCTCCCGCCGAGCGCTGGCGGTGCAGGAGGAGGAGACCGAGGTCGAGCGCGCCCGTCGAGCCGTCGTCGAGGAGCGCAGCCGCATCGCCCGAGAGCTCCACGACGTCGTGGCCCACCACATGTCGATGGTCGTCGTGCAGGCGCAGACCGCCCCCTATCGCGTTGCCGACCTCACCCCGGAGGCGAAGGGAGAGTTCGTCGCCATCGAGGAGTCGGCGCGGGCCGCGCTGCAGGAGGTCCGCGGCGTGCTCGGGGTCCTCCGCGAGGAGGGAGCGCCCGTGCAGACGGCTCCTCAGCCGACGCTCGCCGACCTGCCCGCTCTGCTCGAGTCCTCCCGCTCCGCGGGCATGGATCTCTCGTGGCACCTCGGCCTGCCCCACGAGGACTGCCCGCCCGGCACCGGGCTCGTCCTGCACCGGGTCCTCCAGGAGTCGCTCGCCAACGCCAGCCGGCACGCGCCGGGCGCGAGCGTCCGGGTCGACCTCGTGCGCGTCCACCCGGCTGACGCTCCCGCGGGTGCCCTGCTCACGGTGGCGACCTCCCCTTCGTCCTCGGCGGGCAGCCGGGAGCGGGGTGGAGGCAATGGCATCCCGGGCATGCGCACCCGGGTGGAGGCCGTCGGCGGGACCCTCACCGCCGGGCCGACCGCCGAGGGTGGTTTCGCGGTGACCGCGAGTGTGCCGCTCACCGACCGACCGCGGCTGGGAGAGTAGACGCATGACGATCTCGGTGGTCATCGTCGACGACCAGGCGATGGTGCGGCAGGGCTTCGGCGCGCTGCTCGACGCCCAGCCGGACATCAGTGTCGTCGGCGAAGCCGCGGACGGGGCACTCGGTGTCCGCGAGGTCGCCCGACTGGCACCTGACGTCGTCCTCATGGACGTGCGCATGCCGGAGGTCAACGGGCTCGAGGCCGCTGCGACGATCCTGTCCTCGCCGAGCCCCACACGTCCGCGGGTCCTCATGCTCACGACCTTCGACATCGACGACTACGTCTACGAGGCGCTGCGTCTGGGGGCGAGCGGATTCATGCTCAAGGACGCGCCCGCCGAGGAGCTGGTGCGCGCGGTGCGGGTCGTCGCGGCCGGGGACCAGCTGTTGGCGCCGAGCATCACCCGGCGACTCATCGAGGAGTCCACCCGACGTCGCGGCACGGTGCCCCGCCGCTCGCCCCGGCTCGAGCAGCTGACGGCCCGCGAGCACGAGGTCCTGGGGCTCGTCGCGGCCGGGTTGTCCAACGCCGAGATCGCCGGTCAGCTCTTCCTCGCCGAGCAGACGGTCAAGACGCACGTGTCGCGGATGCTCACCAAGCTGGCCCTGCGCGACCGGGCCCAGGCGGTCGTCTTCGCCTACGAGCACGGGGTCGTCGTCCCTGGGCAGTGAGTCCGGGCAATATCCGCGGCCTCCCCGGCGTTGACCGGGGCAGACCACTCGCACACGTCAGGAGCGCACATGAGCGTCAGCACGTCCACCGGCAGCGTCATCGAGATCGGCCACCCGTGGCGTGGTGTCGGCCCCTTCCTCTTCGCGGTGCACCACCTCGACGCCTACCCGCGCGGCAACGCCGACCTGGGCCCGGCGCAGGACATCTCGGACCGTCCGATCGGACAGGACTTCGGCAACCCGTCGGGCTGGAGCATGTACCACGGTGAGCAGGTCCCGGGCTTCCCCGCGCACCCGCACCGAGGCTTCGAGACGATCACGCTCGTGCGTCGCGGCGTCGTCGACCACGCGGACTCCACGGGCGCGACGGCCCGCTTCGGCGGCGGCGATGTGCAGTGGGTGACCGCCGGTCACGGCGTGAGCCACTCCGAGATGTTTCCGCTGCTCGAGCAGGACGTCGACAACCCCTTCGAGCTCTACCAGATCTGGCTCAACCTCCCGGCCCGCAGCAAGGGCGTCGACCCGGAGTTCAGGATGCTCTGGCACGAGGACATCCCGGTGATCGAGCGCGACGGAGCCCGCGTGACGGTCGTCTCCGGTGCCTACGAGGACCTCGCCCCGTTGGACCCGCCCGTGGCCTCCTGGGCGGCGGACCCGGCCTCCGATGTCGCAGTCTGGCTCGTCGACCTCGAGCCCGGCGCCTCGATCACGCTGCCTGCCACCCGGCGGGGCGAGACGCAGCGGCTGCTCTACGTGCACGGCGAGGACGGTGTCGACATCGACGGGACGTCCGTTGCCTCGGGAGCCGGCTGGGCCCCGGTCGCCGGTGCGGCGCCGACGGTCACCGCCGGCGACCAGCCGTCGGTCGTCCTCGTCCTGCAGGGCGTCGACCTCGGCGAGCCGGTGGCGGCCCACGGCCCCTTCGTCATGAACACGCAGGCCGAGATCGTCCAGGCCTTCGAGGACTACCAGCGCACCGAGTTCGGTGGCTGGGGCTGGGACAGCCGCTCGCCGGTGCACCCGCGCGACACGCCGCGCTTCGCCACCTACGGCGACGGGCGCACGGAGCACCCGGGCGCCTAGTCCGGATCGTTCACGGACGTCTCACGCTGCTGAGAGCGACCGGATGTACCTGCTGATCGTCGGCAGATCAACGACCAGCGTGTCCCAGACCGCTGCATAGTCGGTGCCCTCGTCGTGATGGGCCAGACGGTCGCGCATCCGCTTGATCAACGACCACGGCACTTCGGGATGCCGGTCGGTCGTGTCGGCGCTCAGACGAGCGACATTCTCGCCAACCTTGATGATCAGCGACTCGGCAGCAAGGCCTGGCACGTTGTCGGGGTCCCCGAGATACCACTCATTCCCGCGAGCCACGAGATTCGCACCGACGCCGCAAAGACGGACGATCTCCCGCAAGGCCGCAGCATCTCGCTCGTTCATACTGCGACAGCCGTTGCCAAGATCTCATGGTCGGCTCGCAGACCGCCGTCGGTCACCACATCGACCTCGACACCGAGCAACGCGCTCGCTTCAGCAGAAAACGCCGCAATCGCGAGGAGCCCGGTGCCTGGCGAGCGGGTGACCAGAATGTCCAAGTCGCTGCCTGGAGTGTCGGTGCGACGAGCCGCGGAGCCGAAGACGCGGACGTTGCTGAGGCCATAGCGACCGGCGAGACTCACCAGATCGGTGCGGCGCGCAGCGAGCGCATCATGCGGTAGCGGGCGCGCGGCCACCCGCAGGCGTTCCAGCATCTCGGCCGAGGCAATGCGGCGCCCGGCCTCATAGGCGGCAACGTTCGGCTGGGCAACCCCGGACCGTCGAGCAAGTTCGGCCTGGCTCAGGCCCGCAGCCTCACGAAGCGCTCGAACTGGATTCGTCATGGCCTGATCATATCGCGTGATATGTCTCTGCGCGTCCCGTGACCACAGCGCAGCGCCATCGCACTGCCGGGGTTAGCGCAACTGGGCCGCCAGCTCGTCGGCATCGGTCACCGGTCGGTCGCAGACGAAGCCGCGGCACACGTAGGCCGCCGGTCGCCCGTCCACGAGCGGCCGGTCGGCCAGCAGCGGCTCACCCGGCGCATCGGGTGAGCCGGTCACGATGACCAGGCCGGGCGAGGAGCTCGCGTCCGCCACCTGACGAAGGGGGCCGTCCTCCCCTTCGCCGACGATGGCCACCTGCAGCGGGCCGGTGAGCATCGCCTCGGCAACGGCCAATCCCCACCCGGCAAAGCGCGGGTCGTGGGTGATGATCCGCGACTGGGAGGCGACGGCTTCCTCTGCGAGAGAGCGGTGCTCGGTGTTGCCAGTGAGGGCGGAGTGCGTCAGGAGCGCCCCGGCGATCGCGGAGACACCGGCCGGCTCGGCGTTGTCGGTGCGCCCGCGCGGTCGGGTGATGAGGGCCTCCCCGTCGTGCGCCGTGTCGTGCCAACCCTGCTCGTCGTGGAAGAGATCGCGGGCCAGCTCGATGATCTCGCCGGCGTGGGTGAGCCACGCGGTGTCGCCGGTGGCCCGGTGCAGCGCCAGCAGGCCCTCGGCGAGGTTGCCGTGGTCGTCGAGCACGGCGGGCGCCTCGCCCACGCGACCGGCGAGCGAGGTGCGCCGCAGGCGACCGTCGACCAGGTGGGTGTCGAGCACGAGTCGCGCTGCGGCGCAGGCGGCCTCGACCAGCTCGGGCCGACCCAGCGTGACACCGGCGTCGGCGAGCGCGGCGATCGCCAGACCGTTCCAGCTCGTCACGACCTTGCCGTCCAACGCAGGTTGGGGGCGCTCGTCGCGGGCGGCGAGCAGACGCGCTCGCGCGTCCTCCCACCAGGTCGGGTCGTCGGGGTCCGCGAGGAGCTGGAGCGTCGACGCGCCGTGCTCGAAGGTGCCCTCCGTCGTCACCTCGAGGAGCTCGGCCGCCCGACGGCCGTCCTCCTCGCCGAGGACCTCGACCAGCTGGGCCGGTGTCCACACATAGGTGGCTCCTTCGACGCTGTGCCCGTCGATGAGGGTGTCCGCGTCGAGGGCGGAGGCGAAGCCCCCTTCGGCCGTGCGCAGGTCCCGGAGTAGGAAGTCCGCGGTGGAGCCGGCCACGCGGGCCGCGAGCTCGGAGCCGGTCTGGCGGTGCCAGTGCGCGTAGACGCGCAGGAGCAGCGTGTTGTCGTAGAGCATCTTCTCGAAGTGGGGCACCACCCAGTCGGCGTCGACGCTGTAGCGCGCGAAGCCACCCGCGAGCTGGTCGTGGATCCCACCTCGCGCCATGGCCTCGAGGGTGCGCTCCGCCATGGCGAGCGCGTCCGCGTCATCGGTGCGCGCGTGGTGGCGCAGCAGGTGCTCCAGAGTCATCGACGGTGGAAACTTCGGCGCCCCACCGAAGCCCGCACGAGCGTCGTCGAAGGTCTTGCGCAGGGAGTGGACCGCCAGCGCCACCTGCTCGTCCTCGATCGGTGCGCCACGCCCGGGGTCGGCGATGCCGGCCAGCTGGGAGGCGATGCTCGTCGCGCTCGCCGTGAGCCGCTCCCGGTCCTCGCGCCACGCGGTGCCGGCCGCGTCGAGCAGCTGCAGGAGCTGGGGCTTGGGCAGGTAGGTCCCCGCGAAGAAGGGCTCGCCGTCGGGGGTGATGAGCACCGTCATCGGCCACCCGCCCTGCCCGGTCATCGCCTGGGTCGCGAGCATGTAGACGGCATCGACGTCGGGTCGCTCCTCGCGGTCGACCTTGATGCTCACCCAGCCCTGCGACAGGGCCGCGGCCACCCCGTCGTCCTCGAAGCTCTCGTGCGCCATGACGTGGCACCAGTGACAGGCCGCGTACCCGACGGACAGGAAGATCGGCACATCCCGCTCGCGCGCCTCCGCGAAGGCAGCGTCGCCCCACTCCCGCCATGGCACCGGGTTGTCGGCGTGCTGGCGCAGGTAGGGGGAGAGGCTGTCAGCGAGTCGGTTGGCCATGCCCCCACGCTCTCACCACCCTTCCCCTGTGGACACACCGCTGCACCGCTCGCCCATCTCTGCGCATCATGTCGGGATGGATTCACGCATCCGCACGACCCTCACGGTGGGTCGCGGCGCCACCTCCGCCAAGAGGCTGGCCGCCATCGGCATCAGTGGCGCCGAGATCGCGCGCGCCATCCGAGCTGGCGACCTCGTGCGGATCCGACGCAATGCTCTCGTCGACGGCGAGCTGTGGCGCGCAGCGAAGCCGTGGGAGCGGCACGAGCTGCGTGCGAGAGCCGTGATGACTGGGCTCCCCAAGGGGCACTCCGTGGCGCTGAGTCACCACAGCGCGCTCGTCGTCCGGGGCATCTCGGTGCACGGGGTGGATGACCGCGTCCACGTGGTGCACGTCGGTACGGGCCGCGGTCGTAGCGACGAGGTCGTCGTCGGCCACCGACCCGTCGCCGAGGATCTCGTCGAGGTCCACGAGGGACTGCGCATCGTCGCCCCCGCCGTCGCCTGCCTCCAGGTGGCGGCGCAGTTCGGAGCCGAGGCCGCTCTCGTGAGCGCTGATCACGCGCTGCACAACAAGCTCATCGACCGCCAGGGACTGGACGCTGCGTTGGTTGCGTTTGCGCCCGGCAGGTGGTCGCGTGCCCCCTATCAGATGTCTCTCCTCGCCGATGCCCGGATCGAGTCCGCAGCCGAGTCCCGTGCGCGATGGGCCTTCCAGATGCTGGGTTTTCGGCAGCCGACCCCGCAGGTGCGCATCGTCGACGACGACGGCGAGCTCGTTGCTCGCGTCGATTTCCTCTACGAGGACCTCAAGGTCATCATCGAGGTCGACGGGTTCGGCAAGTACCAGACCACGGCGGACCTCATCGCCGAGAAGGTGCGCGAGGACCGACTCCGGGCGCTCGGCTACGAGTTCGTGAGGTTGACCTGGGCTGACCTCGCCGACCATCGGATCGTGCGTCGCAAGGTGGCCGCAGCCCTCGCGAGGGTGGCTGCCTGACGTCGATCACGAGGGTTGGCGTCGATGTCTGAAGTTGGTCGACGACATATCGTCGGCCAACCCTTCACAACGACGCCGGCTCGAAGGGAGGCACCCGGGGCAGCCGTGCACACGTCGACTCAGTCGCCCAGCGCCTTGATCAACGCGATCGCCTGCGAGACCCGCTCGGCGTCGCCGTCCTCGATGGCCCAGACCGCGTTCACCACCTCGCGCAGCGCGCTCACCGCCAGCACGAGTCCCTGATCCAGCCCAGAGACCCCGCAGACCACCTCGACCCGCCGCCGTACCGACCAGCGCAGCGAGGCGCCCGTCCCCATCTCCGCGAGGCGGTTGGTCAGCAGGGGAGCGACCTCCCACGCCGGGTGGCCGGTGACCGGCTTCGGGTCGATCGCGACCCAGTCGGTGCCGTCGGACAGGACATTGGCGTAGTGCAGGTCGCCGTGCAGCAGTCGCTCTCCACCGAGATCCCCCAGGGAGCGAAGGGTGCCCCTCGCCTGCTCCACGTACCTCCGGGGCAGCCCGGCGACGGCAGGACGCGCCAGGATCTCCTCGACCCAGGGCACGAGCGCCGGCACCTGCGGCAGGGGAGTGACGTGCAGGTCCGCGTAGAGGCCCGCGACGATCGCGACGGCCTCCTCGTCCCACTGGTCCGTGAGGTCCTGCGTGGTCAGCCGCTCGAGCAGCAGCACCGAGCGGCGCGGGTCGGCCCGCAGCAGCCGGACGGCGCCGCGCCCGTCCCAGGCGCGCAGGGCCAGGTGCTCTTCGGCGGCCTCGCGGTGCGGCCAGCCGAGCTTGAGCGCGGCCGATCCCTCCGGCCCGCGTACCGGCAGCACGAGCGCGCACTGCCCGGTCATCGGCTCACCCTCGAGCGTCAGCTCCCACGCCTCGAGCACGTCGACGAGCAGGTAGGGGAGGGCCGCCACCCAGTCACCGCCGGCCGGGCCCCCTTCGGCAGGACGGGTCGAGATGTCCGCGACGAAGCTCGCGGGCACGAGGGCTGCGGCGTCCTCGACCCTCACGGCTGGTGCTTGCCGTCCCCGTACAGCGTGGGGACGTCCTGGCGGAACTGCGCGCGGGAGATCTCTGCGGCGGTGCCCATCCACTGGGTCACCTCGAGGGCAGCATCACGGTCGGTGTCCAGCTGACCGAAGCAGGCCGCGTAGGCGGCCTGCAGCCGGATGAAGCTGCCGATCACCCAGTCGCGTCCCTCGGTCCCGGTCACGTCGTCGGGCCGGTCGTACCCGAGGGCCAGCGGCTGCACGGCGTCGCCGGCAGCAGTCGTCTGGCGGATGCTCAGCCGGCGCAGCTCCCGGCTGGCGGTGAGCGCCGCCTTGGCCACGGCGCCGGTGCTCTGCTGACCCGCCACGACCTCGAGCGCGTACATCGTCGCCCGGGTGGCGTCCAGGGCGGCGGCGGCCACGGCGCCGGCGGCCCAGGTGCCGGTCCCGGGGTCGGTCCACAACGCGGCCTTGTCGCCGATGGGGGAGAGGATGCGCTGGGTCGCGGTGAGCTGTCCGACGAGTCGCAGCAGGCCCGGTCCGCACTCGCGCACCGACGCCTCGAAGGCTGCGGCGACCTCTGCCGGGGAGGTCGGCGAGGCCGCGTCGGCGAGCACGGTGTCGGGGACCTGCGCGTCGGTCAAGGCGGCGTGCAGCAGGTCTGCCCGCTGGGCGGAGTGCTCGACACCACTGGACTCGAGGGCGCCCAGGACCGCGAGCAGGGCCGACTCGCCGGGGATCGGCTCACGCCGTGGGACGAAGGGGATGTCCGGCGCGTCGTCCTCGAGGCGGACCCCGCAGCCGGCGAGTGCCGTCGCGGGGAGCGTCAGGGCTGCGGTGAGCAGGAGGCGGCGGCTGGGGCGGGCGGGCACCCACCGATCTTCGCATGTCACGGTGCGCGTCGATCATGACTAGAGTGGCGGGCTAGCACGGCAACTCCACACGGAAGGCTTCCCATGGCTTTGGACGACGACATCCTCGAGCAGGTGTCCAGCGCGTTGGGTGACGACTTCACCGTGGCCGCTGTGACCGTGACCCCCGCCGGCAAGCGTCGTGTCGCCCGCATCACCGTGGAGCGACCGGTGCAGGACGCGGTCGGCGACACCCCGATCGAGGCCCTCACGCTCGACGAGATCGCGGACGCCACCCGGCTCGTCAGCGATGCCTTGGACAGCAGCGAGGTCCTGGGCAGCCAGCCGTACACCCTCGAGGTGAGCACCCCCGGCACCGACCGTCCGCTCACCGAGCCGATGCACTTCCGTCGCGCCGTCAGCCGCCTCGTCGAGCTCACCCTTCGAGGCGACTCCGTCGCACCTCAGGGTGCGGGTACCGACGGGTCCCTCACCGGCCGTGTCCTCGCGACGAGCGCCGACGGGATCGACCTGCAGGTCGCGGGCACCAAGCAGCAGGCGCCGCGCACCGAGCACATCTCCTTCGCCGACATCACCAAGGGCGTCGCCCAGGTGGAGTTCAACCGACCCCAGAGCGCACCCGACGCCGACGAGACCAAGGACTGACCATGGACATCGACATCCACGCCCTCAAGGCACTCGAGCGTGAGCGCGAGATCCCCTTCGACATCCTCGTCGACGCGATCGAGGCGGCGCTCCTGGGCGCCTACCACCGCACCGAGGGTGCCTTCAAGAACGCGCGTGCCGAGCTCGGTCGCAAGGACGGGCACGTCGTCGTGTGGGCCCGCGAGGAGACCCTCGTCGAGGAGGAGGTCCCGGTCGAGGTCGACGAGGGGGAGGAGCTGCCCCTCGACGACGAGGGCAAGCCGTTGATGCGCACCCGCACCCGCCGCGAGGTCGGTCCGGAGTTCGACGACACCCCGAGCAACTTCGGCCGCGTGGCGGCCGCGACCGCTCGTCAGGTCATCACCCAACGCATGCGTGACCTCGAGGACGAGGCCGTCATGGGTGACTTCCGCGGGCGTGAGGGCGACATCGTGGCCGGTGTCGTCCAGCAGAGCTCCAACCCGCGCAATGTCCTGGTGGACTTCGGCACGGTCGAGGG
>JAKDKQ010000272.1 GCA_030453295.1 Janibacter sp. | reverse complement strand
AGCGCGTCCGCGACCTCCATCGTCTTCTTCTGGTGGGTGATGACGATCAGCTGGCTGGAGTCGCGCAGCTCCTCGAAGAGCATGATCAGGCGCCCCAGGTTGGTGTCGTCAAGGGCCGCCTCGACCTCGTCCATGATGTAGAAGGGCGAGGGTCGCGCCTTGAAGATCGACACGAGCAGGGCGACCGCGACGAGCGAGCGCTCTCCGCCGGAGAGCAACGAGAGTCGCTTGACCTTCTTGCCAGGAGGGCGGGCCTCGACCTCGATGCCGGTGGTGAGCATGTTGCTCGGGTCGGTGAGGATGAGCCGGCCCTCGCCGCCCGGGAAGAGGCGGGAGAACACCCCTTCGAACTGCTCGGCCGTGTCCGCGAAGGCCTCGGAGAAGACCTGCTCGACCCGCTCGTCGATCTCGGCGACGATCGCCAGCAGGTCCTTCTTCGACTGGCGCAGGTCCTCCAGCTGGGTGGTGAGGAAGGTGTGCCGCTCCTCGAGCGCCGCGAACTCCTCCAGCGCCAGGGGGTTGACCTTGCCCAGTGCCTTCAACCCGCGCTCGGCCGTGCGCAGCCGCTTTTCCTGCACCTCGCGCACATACGGCTGCGGCTGCGGGAAGTCCTCCGCCTCCGGGTCCTCGTCGGGGCCGGCGACGTGTGGGACGAGCTGGTGAGGGCCGTACTCCTCCATGAGGACGTCCGGATCGACACCCAGCTCCTCGATCGCCTTGCCCTGCAGCTGCTCGATCCGAGCGATCTGCTGCGCCCGGGCGACCTCGTCGCGGTGCACCTCGTCCGTCAGCTCACGCAGGGAGTCCTGCTGGCCGGTCAGCTCGGTGCGCAACCCCCTCAGGGCCTCGTCGCGCTCGACCCGCTCGGTCTCCCCTACATCGCGCTGCTGGGCAGCGGTTGCAGCGGCGTCGGCGATGCGGTCGGCCGACCAGCGGGCCGCGGTCTCGACGGCAGCCGCCACCTCGGCCTCGCGGCGGCGGCGCTCCCGGCGGGCCCGCAGTCGCTCGCGCGCGGCGATCTCGTTGCGCGCAGCGCCCTCGAGTGACTCGGCGCGTCCGTGCAGCGAGCGAGCCCGCTCCTCCTTGGTGCGCAGGGCGAGACGCACCTCGGTCTCGGCGGTGCGGGCGGCCCGTGCCTCGAGCTCCAGGCGCTCACGGTCGTCGGTGGTCGCGTCGGCCTCGTCGTCCTCGGGGGCCGCGGAGGCGTCATCGAGGCGCTGCTCGAGCTCGGCGAGCTCGGTGCGGTCGCCCTCCAGAGCGGTGGAGACGTCGGCGATCTTGGCCCGCGTGCGCTCGGCCTCGGCCCTGGCCGTCCGGGTCGTCGTCCCCAGGCCACCGAGCTGCTCGGCGACGGCAGCCATCCGGGCATCGGACTCGTGCAAGGCCTCCATGGCGGCATCCAGGGCCTCGCGGCGCTCGGCGAGGACATTGCGGGCCGTCGTGAGGGCAAAGGTCGACTCCTCGCTGCGGCGCGTCGCGTCCTGCAGCGTCGAGCGCGTCTCGTCGACAGCAGCCTGCAGCTCGAGCAGGCTGGGCGCCGCGCTGGAGCCACCTCGGACAAATCCGGGCCCGTAGACGTCGCCGTCCTGCGTGACGGCGGTGAGGTCGCCGACCTCATCGAGGAGGGCGAGTGCCGCGGGGGTGTCCGACACGATCACCACCCGCTCGAGGACCTGCTCCACCGCCGGCCGTACCCCGTCGGGCGACTCGACGACATCGAGCGCCCACACGGCGCCATCGGGCAGGTCCGGCCACGTGCTCCGGTCGGAGGGGCGTGCGGTGGCCCCGACGACGAGGGTGGCCCGCCCGGAGTCGTCCGTCCGCAGCCGCTCGACCGCTCGGGCCGCGGCAGCGATGCTGCCGACGGCCAGCGCATTGCCGGCCTGGTCCAGAGCCGCGGCGACCGCAGCCTCGTGCCCACCGCTGACGGTGACGAGCTCGGCGACCGAGCCGAGGATCTCGTGATCTCCCTCGGCAGCCTCACGCAGGGCCTCGACCCCGTCCTTGCGGCGCAGGCTCAGCTCGAGCGCCTCCAGGCGGGCCTGGGCGGACTGGCGGTCACGATCGGCTGTCCGGCCGGCCTCGACGATCCGCTCGACCTCGTCGGCGGCCTCGTCGTGCTCCTCGACCGCCCGCTCGTAGACCTCGTCCAGGCCTTCTTCGCTGCCTTCCTCGTCAGCGATGGTGCCCTCGAGCCGGTGGAAGTCCCGCTCGGCCGCGTCGGCTCGGGCGAGCGCCGTGGCGACGCTCTCCTCGAGACGACCCACCTCGGCCTCCCTGGCCTCGATACGGGAGCGGCGGGCACCGACCTGGCCGGCCAGCCGGGCCAGACCCTCTCGTCGGTCCGCGACCCTCTGGGCGCGTGCGGCGATGCGCTGCTGCTCGGCGGTGAAGGCCTGCTCCAAGCCCTCTCGTGCGGCGACCGCCTCGGCGAGGTCCTCGGTGATCCGGCCGATCTCGGCTCGCAGCTCTTCTTCGTCGGCTCTGGCCTGGGCCGCCTGCGCACGCAGCGCCTCCGGATCACGGCCGCTCGTCGTCTCGACCTCTTCGTCCTGCCCCAGCAGACGCACCCGCTCGGCCGCCAGGGAGGCGGTGGCGACCAGCCGGTCGGTGAGCGAGGCCAGGCGCACGGCCCGCTGCTGGGCGGCAGCGAGGTCGGCAGCCGCCGCGGCACCCGCCTCCTCGTGCTCGGTGATGCGTGCGCGGGCGGCGAGGACCGCCTGCTCCAGGGTCTTGCGGCGCTCGAGCATGGCCTGCTCGTCGGCGACCTCCTGCTCGAGGGCAGACGTCATCCGGACGAGGTCGTCGGCGAGCAGTCGGTACCGGGCATCACGCGCATCGGCCTGGATGACGACGGCCTTGCGGGCGGTCTCTGCCTGACGGCCCAAGGGCCCGAGCTGGCGACGGATCTCGGTGGTCAGGTCGGCGACGCGGGAGAGGTTGGCCTCCATCCCGTCGAGCTTGCGGATCGCCTTTTCCTTGCGCTTGCGGTGCTTGAGGACGCCTGCGGCCTCCTCGATGAATCCGCGCCGCTCCTCAGCGGTCGCCCGCAGCACGGCGTCGAGCTGCCCCTGCCCGACGATGACGTGCATCTCGCGGCCGATCCCGGAGTCGGACAGCAGCTCCTGGATGTCGAGCAGCCGGCAGGAGGTGCCGTTGATCGCGTACTCCGAGCCGCCGTTGCGGAACATCGTGCGGCTGATCGTCACCTCGGAGTAGTCGATCGGCAGGGCACCATCGGTGTTGTCGATCGTCATCGTCACCTCGGCGCGCCCGAGCGCCGACCGGCCGGTCGTCCCGGCGAAGATGACGTCCTCCATCTTGCCGCCGCGCAGGGTCTTGGCCCCCTGCTCCCCCATCACCCACGC
>JAKDKQ010000271.1 GCA_030453295.1 Janibacter sp. | reverse complement strand
CGGTCGGGTTGCCGTAGCGGGAGTAGACGAACTTGTCGACGCCGTCGGTGAAGGCGGCCTCGGCCTCCTGCGCGCTGCCGTAGACGAAGCCGGAGGTCAGGTAGAGCCCCTCGGACGTCTCGTCGAAGGTCGATCGTGCCTGACCACCACGCACGGCGAGGGTCTGCGCGGACAACCCGTCGGGGTTCAGGTAGGGAGTCGGGTTGCCCGGGCCGAAGGGAGCCTCGCTCACCCCTGCCTCCACGGAAGACCCGCCTGCTTCCACCCATTGGCCGCGCGGTGGCCGTGCTCGTCGAGGTCACCCTCGAATCCCTCGGAGATGTTGGTGGCCCCGGCATAGCCCGCCGCGGCTGCCGTGGCCGTCGCGGCGGCGGAGCGGGCACCGGAACGGCAGAGGAAGAGCACGGGCGCGTCCTCGGACGGGAGTGCGGCGCGCAGCTGCTCGAGGAACCTCTGGTTGGGCGCCCCGTCAGGGAAGGTCGTCCACTCGATGGCGACCACCTGCTTGCCGAGGGAGGTGATGTCGGGCAGCCCGACGAAGGACCACTCGGCCTGCGTACGCACGTCGACGAGGACCGCTGCGGGATCGCTCTCGAGGCGCTCCCAAGCCTGCTGGGGGGTGAGGTCTGCGGAGTGGCTCATGACGTCAGGTTAATTTCCGCACCGAGCCGGCCTGACCGCGGGTCACGTCGCGAGACGGGGTGGGCTCAGTGACCGAGCGACATGCCGCGCGTGACCAGCCAGGCCGTCGCGAGGAATCTCGCCAGGCAGCCGATCGACGTCACGACGAAGAAGAGCGCCATGTTGACCCTCTTGATCCCTGCCGCGACGGTGACCACGGCCAGTGGCGGGAACCCGACACCCGAGGAGGCGAGCATCACGAGCGGCCCGAGCCGTGGTCGGTCGAGCACATCGATCATCGCCTTGCTCCACCGAGTCAGCCGCTCACGGATCGGGCCGGCCGCACGCCGTGGATCGGCTGCCGCGCGCGCCTCCTTGGCCTCACGGCGGCGGCTGTAGGCCTCTGCTCCCTTGTCCGCGATGACGAAGTGCGACATCTTGCCGATGACGAGTCCGCCGGTCATGGCGCACACGTGCAGCACCCACGCGTCCGGGAAGATCACGGGGGCAGCCAACGCATAGATCTCGGCGTTGAGCGGCGGGAAGAAGGCAGAGAGCAAGCCGAAGAGCACCGCCCCGATGAGTCCGGTGGCGATCAGCCAGTCAGGCACGTTGGTGATGTCAGGTCCCCTCAGGTGCGGTTGGTGAAGGCGACGACGGCCTGCCCGTCGGGCCAGGCCTCGACAGCGGTGAGCGAACCCGGCGAGCCCGCGAGGCGCCACATCCGCTCATGTGGCAGGTCGAGCACGAGCGAGAGCACGGCAAGGATCGGCTTGCGATGGCTCGCGACGACGATGGTGCCGCCACGTGCGATGGTCCGCTCCCAGGCATCGGTGACACGCTCGACCATCTCGTCGTGCGACTCGCCCCCGGGCCGGGCATACCCCCGGTCGTCGCGGAGCGCCGTGAAGTCGTCAGCGGCATCCCGGACGAGATCGGCGATCGCGGCTCCGTCCCAGTCACCGAAGGACTGCTCGTCCCAGTCGCGGTCCACCTCGGCGCGGACGCCGAGCCGCTCGGCAATGACGTCGCCGGTCTGTCGAGCGCGCAGGAGGTCCGAGGTGATGACCGTGACCGGCCCTGCGCCGACGAGGTCGGCGACGAGCTCGGCCGCCCGGTCGGCCTGGGCTCGACCGGTGGCCGTCAGGCCCGGGTCGGCACCTCCTCGACCGTCGAGGCGCACCTGCTCGGTGAACTCGGTGACGCCGTGGCGCACGAGGATCACCCGGGTGGGCGCCCCCCGGCCCGCCGGCGGGCGGACGGGCTCCTGCTCCCCATCACGCGACGGGGTGAGGTCGTCGCGGCCCTGCTCGCTGCCGTGCCAGTCCTCGACGTGCTCGCCGTCCATGCCACGGTTGGACAGGGCATCGGCAGCGCCGTTGTCCGCACGCGGTACCCAGGTGAAGTCGACCGACCCTCCCGCGTCCCGGATCGAGGCGACGAGGTCACGACCCTGCAGCGCCAGCTCGCGCATGTCGGGATGCTTGATCTTCCACCGACCGGACATCTGCTCGACCACGAGCTTGGAGTCCATCGCGACGAGCACCTGCGCATCGGCGCAGATGCGTCCTGCCGCGGCCAGTCCCGCGAGCATCCCGCGGTACTCGGCGACATTGTTGCTCGCTGTCCCCAGAGGCGCCGCCAGCTCCACGAGGAGTGCTCCCGTGTCTGCATCCCGCACGAGTGCCCCGTAGCCGGCGACGCCGGGGTTGCCCCGAGAGCCCCCGTCGGCCTCGACGCGCAGCGAGCGCGGCATCAGTCGTCTGAGTGGGTGCGCACGAGGATGCGCGTGCACTCCTCGCAGCGCACGACCTCGTTGCTCGCTGCCTTGTCGATGGCGGCGAGGTCCGTCGGGTTGAGCTCGAGACGGCAGCCGCCGCACCGACCGTGCTTGAGCTCGGCAGCGGCCAGCCCGCCGGAGTGCTCGCGGATCCGCTCGTACAGCGCCAGGAGCGCGTCGTCGATGCTGGCGCTGATCTCGTCACGAGGGCGGGCGACCAACCCCCGCACCGCGGCGAGGTCGGCGCCCTGCCGCGGTGGCAGCTTCTCGGCTTTCGTGTCCAGCAGTTGATCGGCGGCCCGCCATTGCCCAACCATCAGTGCCAGCAGGGATCCGAAGACTCTGTGCTCGTGGCCGAAAGGGTGCGTGGTACGGCCGGTGTCGATGGCTCGCCGCCATCCGGCGACATGAGTGAGGTAGGCATCGCGATGATGATCCATCCTGGCTTGAACTCGAGCCAGCTGATGCATGGCACGCAACTCGGCAATCGAGTCACCGGCCGATCGGGCCTGGGCCACCACCTCCTGCATCGACCGCTCGGCTCGCTGCGGGTCACCGGTGAAGTCGTCCAACCGAGCCAGCGTGGTCAAGGCATCGGTGACGACCTCGGGTAGGTCGAGTTCACGTCCGAGCACGCTGGCCTCGGTGGCGGCCAGGACGGCACCGTCGAAATCCTCATCATCGAGCAGCGCCCGCGCCAAGGTCGCCCGCAGATCGGCCAGCAGAGCGGTCGGCCCATCCTCGCCGACCCAGGAGATGGCCTGTCGAACCGTGTCGGTGCCGACGTCGAATGCGTCGGCCAGCAGCCTGGACTTCACCATCGAAGCAACCAGCGCGGCTCGTTCGGCCAGGTCCCCGGTGTGTTGTTCGTACGCTTCGCCGACCAGCTCGGCGGCCCGATCGGCTTCCCCTGCAGCGATCAGGGCACCGCCGGCCAAGAGGGTCAGGTCGGTGCGGGACACTCCCGCGTCCAGCTCTGGATGCAC
>JAKDKQ010000034.1 GCA_030453295.1 Janibacter sp. | reverse complement strand
CTTGTCGGACTGGGCCTGCAGGCTGTCGACCCGCTTCTGGTCCTTCTTCTTCTCGCGGCTCAGTGTCGCCGACTGGCTCTTCTGGTCCTTCTCGAGCGACTCCAGATCGGCCTGCTTGGCATCCGCCTTGGTGCTCGCATCCTTGGCTGCCGTGAGCGTGGTCTGCTTCGTGCTCTTGGCTTCCTTGGTCTTCTCTCGCAGGGCCTCCAACCGGTCCCCCGTCGACACGAGGTTGGCCTTGGAGGTACTCAGCTCCTCGAGGGCAGAGCCCTGGGTGTCACCGACGGCCTCGGCCATGATCATCTTGTCGACGAAGGCGCTGGGGTCCTCGCTACCGACGGCCACGGACATCGTCCCCAGGCCCTGCTGCTGGTAGACCTGCCCGGCGAAGCTGGCAACGGCCCGACGCGACGTGGTGATCTTGGTGCTGGTCGACTTCAGCTCCTTTTCAGCCTTGTCCTCGTTGGCCTTGGCCAGGTCGTAGGCGGCGACGGCGTCGTCGTACTCCCCCTGGGCCGTCGTCTCAGCGCGCTCTGCCGACGCTGCGGCACTGCGCGCTCCGGGGAGCTTTTTGCGCGTCGCCCGCAGGTCGCTGTAGGCGGCGACCAGCTCTTTGGCGGTGTCGTGCAGATCCCCCTGGGCGTCCTTGAGGTCCTGATCGACCTGGCCCTTTTGCGTCTCGGGGTCGGGGTCGGCCGCGACGGCGTGACCAGCGCCCGTCAGGAGGCACAGCGACAACGCCGCACCCGTGAGTGCACGGGTCCGACGGGAGGCCTGAGGGCGGGAGGGGCGCTGCATCGGAGCCAACGGTAGCCACGAATCCTTCCGGACGACAGCATCCGGGCGAGTTCGGCGTGGCCCGTCAGACCCGCAGATATCGCCAGAGGGTCACCGTCGACGTCCCGACGGCGAGCACCACCACCCCGACGAGCAGGAAGGGGGCGATGACCCACACGTCAGCTGACGAGATGAAGGCGGTACCGGAGCTCTGCTGATTGAGCAGGTACTTGTCGAAGAGCGCCCACGCCGACACCCACAGCAGGCCGACCGCCATCAGCGCCCCGATGAGGCCCGAGGCCACCGTCTCGATGATGAAGGGGGTACGGATCGTGCGGTTGGACGCACCGACGAGTTTCATGATCGCGATCTCGCGGCGACGGGTGAACGCGGCCTGGCGGATCGTCGTGGCCATGAGCAGCACGGCCGAGATCAGGGTGAGCGCGGCCAGGCCGATCATCACACCCGTGATGATGTTGATCGCACGGAAGAGCGGCGCGAAGACCTGGCGCAGGTTGGGCACGCTCGCGACGCCGGGGGCGCCCTCGAAGGCCGATGCCACGGTGTCGAACTCCTCCGGGTCACTCAGCTGCACCCGATAGCTCGGCGGGATGTCACCGACGCGGATGTTGCTGGCGAGCGGAGAGTTCTTGTAGTCCTCCTTGAAACGGTCAAAGGCCTCCTGCTCGGACTCGTAGTAGACATCCTTGACCAGCGGTTTCATCTCCTCCAGCTGAGACGCCACCGAGTCCTTCTGGTCCTGGGTCGCGCCGTCGTCGGAGCCGGAGCAGTTGGGCTGCTGGGAGGTGCTCGTGCACATGTAGATGGAGACCTGGACCCGGTCGTACCAGTACCCCTTCATCTGGTCGACCTGTCGCTGCGCGAGCAGGCCAACCCCGAGCAGGTACAGCGAGATCATCGTCACGAGGATCACCGAGACGGCGATCGACTTGTTGCGCCGCAGGCCCTCCCAGGCGTCGGCGAAAACAGAAGGCTTCATCGCAGCAGGTCCTCCGCGTCGTCGTCCCAGGCGTCGAGGGCACCCACCTCACCGATGGGGCGGTCTTCGGGCGGCGGGCCGCTCCCTTCGCCCACATCCTCGCGCTCGGTCTCGTGCTCCTCGAGGTCGCGGGTGTCGACGGCCTTGGGCACGTAGCTGCCACCCTCCTCGTCGCGGATGATGTGTCCTGCCTCGAGCTCGACGACGCGCTTTTGCAGCTCGTCGACGATGACATTGTCGTGAGTGGCCATGACGATGGTCGTGCCCGAGTCGTGGATGCGTCGCAGCAGCCGGACGATGTCGAGGCTGGTCGCGGGGTCGAGGTTGCCGGTCGGCTCGTCGGCGAGCAGGACCGGCGGTTTGTTGACCACCGCGCGAGCGATGGCGACCCGCTGCTGCTCGCCGCCGGAGAGCTCGTGCGGCATCCGCTTTTCCATCCCGGCGAGGCCGACCAGCTCGAGGGTCTCGGGGACCAGCGCCCGGATGGCACGACGTGGGCGACCGATGACCTGCAGGGCGTAAGCGACATTTTGCTGGACCGTCTTGTTGGGCAGCAGACGGAAGTCCTGAAAGATCGTGCCCACCTGGCGGCGCAGCTGTGGCACCTTGCGCTGCGGCATGCGGCGCAGGTCGTGACCACCCACGAGCAGGCGGCCGGAGCTGACGACCTCCTCGCGGATCGTCAGCCGCACGAGCGTCGACTTGCCCGAGCCGGACGCGCCGACGACAAAGACGAACTCTCCACGCTCGATGTTGAGATCGATCTCGTCGAGCGCTGGGCGGCTCTGGTTGGGGTATCGCTTGGTGACGTTCTCGAAACGGATCATCAGGTGCTCGGGGCCTCAGCAGGACGAAGGGGGTAAACGGCCGCCTGCAGGATATGCCGCTGAGCCGTGGCCTCGTGACACCCCCGTGACCTCGGCGCGTTAGGCCTGCGGACGCAACGTCACGGCGCTGTCGGTTGATGCCCGGACCGCCATCTGCTGCACGGCACGGGTCGTCTCGTCCGCGAGCGGGCCCAGGTCCTCCAGAGTGCGCCGGGCAGCAGTGGCGGTGTCGTGGACCCGGTCCGTGCGCTCGCTCTGCCACGACGCGTGGAGGGCATCCCGCCACAGGGTCTCGCTCAGCGGCTCCGCGAGGAGCCCCTTGGCAGCGGCCCACGAGGCGCCGTCAGGGTCGCCTTCACGCAGACACCGCTGGGCGAGCTCGTGTGCGATGTCCGCGACGGCGGCACAGATCTCCCAGCGGTCCGCCGCGGCCCAGCCGTAGCGACCGGGTGGTGTCCCGCCGATGGGAGATCCCGTCACCAGGGTGAGGGCAGCACGCACACTGGCCGAGTCCGCGGTCGCGACCGCGGGCCCCACGAGCGTCCGCAGCTGCTGCCAGTCGAGCACCGTCCCGGGGAGCACGAGGCCGCCTGAGGGAGTGCTGACGCCGGGCGTGCCCGCCGAGCCGAGCCACTGGTCGACGGCCTCCACGGCGTGGGAGACGGAGTGCGCGGACACTCCGAGTGCCGCGGTCACACCTGCGATGTCCGACCCCGGGTGCAGGGCAAGGAGCGTCGCCAGCTCGGTGGCCAAGACCTCGTCGCCCGGTCCCGGGCCGTGACCGGTCACCTCAACCTGACCGAGGACGCGCACCTGGGATGAGCGCCCGGTCTGCAGCCGGGAGACATTGGTCGTGGCGTCGTCGACCCCACCCGGCCGGGCCTGGAGCCGACGGCGAGGCACCGTGGCGAGCGTCAGCGGGTCGAGGTCGGACCCGGCCGTCCAGTCCGGACCGGGCACGCTCGGTTGCGCAGTGGAGGTGAGCAGCTCGAGGAGCTCGTCGTAGCCGGGACGGCTGAGTGCTGCTGGGCGCAGAGCCATCCCGACGGGCGCCAGGACGGCGGACAGTCCCTCGTGACGCCCTTCGACGTCGAGGGACCAGTCGCTCAGACCGCGCGTCGTGGAGACGACCGACAGGCAGCCCGTGGGCGCCTGCGCCACCAGGGCGCGCAGACGTGCCACCTCTCCTTGGCTCGGCGTGGACGCGATGAGCAGGATCTCTGCGTCCGCTCCGCTGATACCGGAGCGGCCCTCCAGCCGGGTGAGCATCTCGTCCACGTCGGGGAGGTACGTGAGGCGAGGCCCGCCGATGGCCGTGGCGAGCTCAGCCAGCGCGCCCACGACCGTGACCTGGGCTCGGATCTGCTCCGAGGTCGCCAGATCGACGGCGAGCGCCGTGAGGACCGCCTCCGTGCCGGGGTCGTCACCGTGCAGCTCGAGGATGCCGATCTCGTCCAGATTCATGAAGATCCGAGCGTTGGCCTCGTCCTCGCCGATCATCACCAGCGCGGGCCATGGGGTCGGGAGCGGCCGTGCCGGCCCCGTCACATGGCGCCGCTCGAGCACCCAGGTGCCCCCACCAGCAGCGACCCACGGCGCGGGCAGCTCGAGGTGCTCCTCGACGATGTACACCTCGATCTCGGTCTCGCCGAGGCGCGCCGCGCGCAGGGACGGGAGGCGTCCTGGGGCGCAGCGGGCCGCAAGATCTGCGAGGGCTGCGTCGAGGTCGGCGTGACCGGGGGCATCCGCCCCTGCCCGCAGCCATGCCTCGGCGCGGGTGGCCGCATCCGAGGGCAGCACGATGCGCCATCCGGGCAACCGGCCCCTGCGCTGGCGTCGCCGCCGGGCCTCCACGAATGCCAGGACACCGGCACCTGCCAGCAGACCCAGGCCCGTCGTTGCCGAGGGTCCGTGCTGCTCCTGGATGGTGATCTCGCGCTCCGGCGCCACGGGCGCCGATCCGAGTCCGGACACGCTCGCGGGCGAAGGGGTGCCGGGTTGCGTCGCTGGTTGGTCGGGGGTGGCGGAGGTCGAGGCCTGCGCGATCTGGGTGGAGTCCGCGGTGGACGGAGCCCCTCCACCAGCGTTGCTCATCGCATCGTCCAGCTCCGACGCCACGGAGGTCGTGCTCGCAGGCACGGCGGGGACTGGTGCGGGAGGCTGGGTCTGGGTCGGGATCATGATCTGCCACCCGGGGCGGATGTCGTCCGCGGTGGTGAGCTGACCGCCATCCGGCTGGGGCAGGCCCTGCGATGACTCGACGAGCTCTGGGTATCGCTCTGCGTCACCGAGCTCACGGTCGGCGATGTCCCACAAGGTGTCGCCGGACCGCACGGTGACGACGTGCCCCTCGGCTCCTCCGGAGGCGGTGTCATCGCCGATGCTGGTGCTGCCCGCCATGATCGCGGAGGTGCTGTCGGTGACCTGCTGAGCGGTCGACGAGGTCGTGGCGGTCGGGGCGCTCACACCGGTGTCGGCGCCCGCGGGCGCGGCACCGACGCTGGCACCGATGGCCAGCATGGCGACCACGGCACCGGTCATGGCGGCGGCACGCCCCTGCTGCCATGACAGGCCCGGTAAACGGGGTGCCGGGACGCCCCTCACCGCTGCTGGGATCTCGACGAGGAAGGACAGCGCCAACGTGGCCCACACCAGCCAGCCGACGACGGTGATGATGCCGATGAGCAGCGTCCCGTCATCGGGGCGGCTGAGGGCGTCCACCACCTGCGTCAGCGTCGGGACTTCAGCAGGAAGGGGGTTGCCCCCGAGGACGACCAGCGCTGCGGGCAGCCCGACGACGATGAGGATGATGCCGATGAGCGAGAGCAGTCCCCGCAGGAGCACCTGCCCTCGTGATCTCTGGGGCACCCGGGTCACGGCGCCGTCCCGGGGTCGACCCTCTCCAGGTCCACCACAGAGGTCGCGGTCAAGGTGTCGGGCTGGAGCACGGGCATGACCTTGGGCGACCATGGTTGCGACGCCGTCACGGTCACCGTGCTGCCGCTGACGCTCACGTCGCCAGTGATGCCGGTGGCCGCCAGGTAATCGCGGGCAGCCTGGGCAGCGCGCGAGGGATCGACATGCGCCGAGGTGCCCGCAATGGCCTCTGAGGACACCTCCTGGGCCGCAGCCCTGCCCGCCTCGTTGGCCACGAGGGTCACTCTCCGTGACTCGTTGGCCTTGTCCGCAGAGTCGTAGACGACGCCGCCGGCCAGCATGAGTGCGCTGCCGATGACGACGGTCCACACGGCGACATATGCGCTCTCGTCAGAGAGCCGTCGAGTCATGTCGGGCACGAGACTCACCGTCCTCGGTATCGGTCGATCGGGCTGACGGCCACGCCCGTGAAGGTCTTGTCCCCTGTCGGGACGAGCACGGCCAGGTCGGACAGCGGCACCCGGCAGGAGACCTCGGCCCGCACCTGGCTCGATGTGCCCACTGGCGCCGAGAACCCACTCGTGTCGACGGAGACACGCATGCTTTCGCAGGACAGGCCCTGCTGATCGAGGTAGTCGCGCGCCGCTGACGCACCGGCAGTCTGAGCCGCTCCCCCGCTGCGCTCGATGGACGCGGCACGAGCCGCGCTGAAGGCCGCCCCGTCGACGTGGGAGTTGGCCGTCGCGGTGCGTCCGAACATCCCCACGAGGACGAGCATGCCCAGGAGGAGCGGAGCACAGATCGCCATCTCCAGGGAGATGTTGCCGTCGTCCGAGCGCATCACGGACGGGTCACCCGCTCGATCGGGGCGTTGATCTCGGAGCGCACGTCCGGCATCGGGACGAGCGGCACGATGGACGGCGCCGGGGCCGTCACGGTCGCCGTGACCCGTCCGCCGGACCGAGTGACGCTGATCCGCGCGTCGGACATCGCGTCGACCTGTGACAGGTAGTCGCGGCCGGCCCGCACTCCATCGGCGTCCGTGGCCCCCCGCACCCGAGCGATCTCGGCCGAGATCTGGGCGGCATTGGTCGCCGTCGTGTTGGCCATGAAGTAGCACGCCGCCTGGACGATGATCATCGTCGCGAGGATGACGACCGGCGCCATGACGGCACCCTCGAGCGCCACCACTCCCGACTCGGCACGGAGCCGATCGAAGGGGGGCGGCGCTGCCGGCCGTCGACGTGTCACTGACATCGCCCGATCAGGGAGCTGACGGGATCCGGTCGGCCCAGCCCTCGAGGTTGCCGGTGATGACGGCTGCGACGGTGACGACGACAGCCAGGACGAGGGCGCCGAGGATGACGTACTCGAGGGTGGTCAGGCCAGCCTCCGCATCCTGGCCTCGGGCTTCGAGTGCGCGGTCGAGACGTCGGACGGGGAGCATGCACAGCATGGACATCATGGCGAACAAGCGGATCATCGTTTCCTCCTGGTGGTGTTCTGGAATCTAGTGTGCCGAAGGCCGGGCGGTTCAGCCCGGCGAGAGTTGCATGGCAGCGGGGACGAGCATGGCGATGAGGAAGAGCACGGCGAGGACGGCGAGGGGGATCCCCATCGAGCTCGTGGCGGCGTTGGCGGCTGTCTGCTCACGGGTGAGCAGGCGGTCGCGCATCGACGCGGCGCGCGCGAGCAGGTTGTCGCTGACACTCGCGCCTGAGTCGTTGGCCAGACGGATGATGTCCGCGACCTCCTTCAGCTCAGGCACCTTGGTCCGTCCGGCGAGTCGATCCAAGGCGTCCCACGAGGTCTCACCGGACCAGCGCGCCAGACGCAGCTCCTCGCGGATGCGGACAAACATCCATGAGTCGGACTTGTGGGCGGCTGAGTCGAGTGACGCGACGAGACCCAGTCCGGCGCGTCTGGCGATGGCCACGAGTCGCAGGTAGGAGACCGCCGCGTAGGCGAAGTCCTCGCGGCTGTCCTTGGCGCGGTCACGGACCGTCAGGTCAGGTACGAACCACGCGAAGGCCGCGAAGGCCAGACCGATGCCGAACGGGATGATGAACCCGAAGCCCATGACCATCGGGAGCAAGGTGCACCCGACGAGCGCTGCGCCCGCGGCGATGGCCTTCTTGCCGTAGTGCTCCTCGACCGGGACCTGCAGAAGCTCCAGGTCCTCCATCGGGGCCCGCAGCACCGGGTACCGGTCGGCGCGGTGTCGGGCCCATGCGCCGATGCTCTCGGTCCGGGTCCGGTCGCTCGGCGCCACGTCCGGTGCACGGGCAGAGCGCAGCGTCTGCGGGCGCATCCGCTCGACGGCGGCAGCCAGGTCCGGCCGCGTCGGCGTCAGGCCGGCGACGACGAGAGCGATGGCGATGCCGACGACGGCCGAGATCGCCATGGCCATGACGAGCGGGCTCATCGCTGGGGCTCCGACGAGGCGGGCCGGACGAGGAACCGGGCCAAGGGCTTGACCGTGGCGACCCGCTTGAGCCAGTACAGGGCCCCCAGGAAGAGCAAGGACAGGATGAACAGACCGGCCTGTCCGTCCGGCGTGCGGTACTGCGCCCCGACGGGAGTGACGAAGACGAAGAGCGCAAGGACCACGATGACGACCACGGTGATGAGTCGTGCCTGAGTGCGTGCCCCCGAGCGCGAGGCCTCGATGTCACGACGCGCCCGCACCTCCTCGGTCACGTCGGCAGCGATCCCGCTGAGTGCCTCGCGCAGGCCAGCACCCTCGTGCTGGGCGGCCTGGATGAGCGCCGTCGACACGAAGTCGCCGATCTGGTTGTCGAGGTCATCGGCGAACGCGTAGAGAGCGTCGGCCAGGGGACGTCTCGCGTGGATGCGGCTGATGAGCATCTCCACCTGCGGGCGGATCCGGTCAGGACACGACACCCGCGTGGCGATGATCGCCCCGGAGATGCCCTGTCCCGCACCGATGACACCGGAGAGGGACCGGACCCACTCCTCGATCGCCTCGAGGTCCTCCGGAGTAGTGCCCCGGTCCACCCGCATGAGCCATGGCAGGGCGACGGCGAAGACGGGGATGATGATCAGGGCGATGACCCAGCCGAAGAGTGCCAGCACCAGGCCCACAAGCGCACCGACGACGAAGTTACGACGGTCGACGGCGCTGAAGGTCGCGCTCTGCTGGCGACGACGACGCGGGCGTGTCGCAGCAGGAGGAGGCGTGGTGAACCCGGCAGCGATGAGGGTCAGGCCCACGGCCAGACCCAGAGCGGCGATGATCGCCAAGGCGGTCATCAGATGCCCCGGTGCCGGATGAGCAGCTCCGGGGGCGGCCCCCAGGTGCTCGCCGCCGGGTCCAGCCATCCGGCATCGAACCCGTGGCGCTCGACATCACTGATCCAGTCGGGCAGCTGACCCGTGGGGCACGCACGGCCGAACTCGTCCGGCGTGAAGATCCTGGTGTGGGCCACGTGCGTGTCGCGTGAGACCTCGAGCGCCACGACCTCGTCGACGTGCCGCCACTTGCGGCCGCCTTCGAGGTGCGACTCGTCGACCAGGCCGACGTGGACGACAAGATCGACGTTTTGCGCGACGAGACGGTAGCCGAAGGAGGTGTCGACGTTGCCGCGGGCACGGGTGATGAGCGTGACGAGACGCTCGACCGTGTCGAGGGCCGAGTGGGCGTGGACGGTCGAGATCGAGCCGCGCCCACCCTGCATGGCCTCCATCATGGCCATGACCTCCTCGCCGACGACCTCGCCGACGACGATGCGGGTGACGTTCTTTTGCAGGCTGAGCTCGATGAGGCGGGTCAACGTCACCTCACCGACAGGACGACCGTCGGCACCGACCTCACCGCCGCCCTGCGCCTCTGCCGCCCACACCCGGTGGTGCCGCTCGGGCAGACGGTGCATGAGCAACTCGTACTGGGCCTCGATGGTCGCCAGTCGCTCGCGCGGGTCCAGCTCGTTGAGCAGCGCGCGGACGAGGGTGGTCTTGCCAGCACCCGCGTCGCCGGAGACCATGACGTTCTTGCCAGCGCGGATCGCCGCCGAGAGGAAGGCGTGGAGGGAGTCGTCGATCGCACCGAGCTCCTTCATCTGGGCCAGGTCGGTGTCGATGTACGGGTGTTTGCGGATCGTGATGGAGGGGCGGTGCGACAGCCACGCCTCGGCCGCCATGCGCGAGCCGTCAGGGAGTGCGAGGCGCAGCCACGGACGCACCATGGAGAACTGTCGCTCACCCGTCGTGGAGGTCCGCGCGATGTGCTGGATCTCCGTGATGAGGTCGGCGTCGCTGTCGGCCACCGGCGGGCCGGTCTCGAGCGAGCCGTCGCTGAACTCGAGGGTGACACCGTCGTGGCCCTCGATCTCGATGTTTTCGATCCCCGGCAGGTCGAGGAGAGGCTGCAGTCGCCCGGCGCCGAACATCGAGTCGAGGACTGCTCCTCGCAACGCCGCCTGGGTGTCGAGGGACACGACACCTTCGCCGCGAGCGATCCGGTCCTGGGTCCAGTCGTCGAGGGCCTGCGTCGTCAGCCGGGTCACCGTCGTGCGGTGACGCGACTCGTCGAGGGCGGTGTCCTCGGAGACGAGAGTCAGCGCGGCGCTGACCTGGCTGCGCAGGTGCTGGACGGCCGCCCAGTCAACCGCCTTGAGGCGATCGAGGGCATCGCGGATCTGGTGCTGACGGCTGCCGTCGGACCCCCGCTCACGCTCCCGCTCACGCCGCTCGCGCCGTGACGTGGTGACCTCGACCGGAGGGGGTGGCTGGCTCGCGGGCAACGTCGAGCGGGGAGCCGTCGACTCGGGGGCCTCGTGCGCGAGGTCCCCGGTGTGGGTGCTCACCTGCCCACCGGAGACGTACGGCGCCGGCGGCGGCGGGGGGAAGGCTGAATTCCGAGGGGCGGTCGGTGTGGAGCCTCCGAGCGACCGTGCGGAGGGCGCTGGACGCTGGGCGAAGATCGGCAGGTCCGTCGGCTGGGCCGGCTCCGGCGGCGTCGACTTGGGGCTCATGCGGAGGCTCCCTGGACACCCAGCACGTCGCGGGCCTCACGAGCGTGCTGGTCGACACTCGCGATGAGTCGCTTGACGCTGAGCGGGTATCGACCACGCTTGCCCCAGGTGCGGGAGCCCGCAGCCTTGGCGTCACGAGCGACTCCGGGCAGCACCGGGACCCCGTCCGTGATCCCGGCGATCTCGCGCACACCGTAGGGACGGTTGGACCCGCCCTTGTCGTCGCCGAGGACGGGCACGACCGCGAGCCGGTGCCGCGCGCCGATCGCGTCCAGCTCGTCGACGACGGCCGGGGCTCCGACGGCGAGTGTGTTGAGTGCTTGAAGTGTGGTGTCCGTGAAGAGCAGGACGGTGTCGGCGTGCTGCCACAGCTGGGTCGAGGCACCCGCTGCCCCGAGTCGGCCGAGGTCGACGAGGACGTCCACATGACTGTCTCGGCTGATGCGTGCCAAGGCTTCGCCGAGCGGCCCGAAGACGCTCATCAGCGAGCGCATCTGGGCAGCCAACCCCACGGTGGGGACGAGCCAGGCCTCTCGCTCACGGCCGGGCAGCGGGATCGCCAGCTCCCAGATCCGCTCGATGTACTCGCCGGGAGGGTGGACGGCCAGGTCGAGGATCGATCGGTTGTGCGGGTGCGTGCCGCCCCACCCGATGCACAGCATGGGAGATCCGCCCGCGGGGTCGGCCTCGATGAGCAGGGTCGGCCGGTCGCTGATCTGTCCCCAGGTCATGGCTGTCGATGTGACCCCGGGCGAGCCGCTCAAGGATGTGAGGATGTGCAGCGCCACGACTCAGCCGTCCTCACCCGTGCCGCCCGGTGCGACATTGATGATGGAGATGCGACCAGTGCCGGCAGCCGCAGCGGCTGAGGGCGCGTCAGTGGTCGAGATGGAGACGTCCACCGTCATCGTCCCCTTTTCGTCAGCATCCCCGAGCGCGAGCACGACGCCGTTGAAGGTGGTACCCGGCTCGAGCCCTTCGACGCTCTGGCCCCCACCTGTCACGACCACGCGGATGACGTCACCTCGCTGGAGTCCGCTCGCGGGGTACTGGCCAGAGGTGACGGGGATGGGAACGACGGCATCGCCGGAGCGGGGGGTGATCCGATTGGCGAAGTCGGACTCGCTGACGAGGCTGCCGGAGGGCATCGACTGCACGGCCCGCTTGCCGACGAGCGAACTGAGCTTGGAGCCCGGTACGGTCTGCACCTCGTCGCCTCCACGCAGCTGGGTCGTGGCGAGGTCCGAGGCCTGGATGCGGTCGCCCGCTCGTACGTCGTGGATGACGACCACGACGCTGCGGGCCTCACCCGCTCGATTGACGGCCCAGACGGCCAAGAGCGCGAAGACCACGGCGAGAGCCACACCGAGGAGCACCAGACGCATGTTGCGGCGAGGCTTGATGGCCCCGACCTGTTCGGGCGCGGGTGGTCCAGCCGGCGGCGCTGGCGCCTCGGTCTGCGGTCCTGCGGTCATCTGGTGGTGCTCCCCCTGCTTGTGGTGCCTCGACGCGCCGACGGTAACCAACCCTGTGCTTCATTGCGAGTTGGCACTCGTCACGCATGTGCGCATCCTACGGTGATGTGGTGAACTAGGTGGGTTGCCGGTCAGCAATCCTTCAGGAGACAGCGCGTGCTTTTCCCCCGGACGATGGTCACCGCAAGCGTGATCGCCGCGATCAGCCTCGCCGCCAGCGCGTGCGGTGGACAGGCGGACCCCGAGGAGTCGGCGACCTCCCCCCTTCCGTCCAAGGATGCCGGTGAGGTCCAGGTCGCTGAGGTCTTCCGCGACTACTGGCGCCTGAGCAACGAGGCCAACCCGTCCGAGCCCCCGAGCACGGAGCTCAAGGCGGTGCTGGGCGCCGAGTCCTACGAGCGACAGGCCGAGTCGGCCAAGGTCTTTCCCGCTGTGACCGTCAGGGGCAAGGACGAGCTCACGGCGAGTGAGACCAGGACCTCTTCCGACACCAAGGCGACGGTCGAGGTCTGTTATGAGGTCCACCGGCAGCTCATTGCCAAGAAGGCTTACGACAACGGCACCGAGACCGTCCCCGCCGGGACCAACCTCCGCACCGATCGCAACGGCAAACCGATCAAGGACGGCACCGAGATGGTCAACCTGATCACCTTCGAGCGTGCGACGACCTCCTCCGACTGGCAGGTCAGCGCCACCGAGGTCGGCTACAAGTCAACCTGCGACCTGGACAAGGAAGCATCATGATGACGATCTCCCGGATGGCTGCCTGCGCTCTCCTGCCCGCGGCGATGGCGCTGGCCACGGCTGCGCCCGCTCAGGCCCACCATGAGACGAAGCAGGTCTGCGACGAGCAGGGAAACTGCACCACGATCGCCGTGTCCCACGAGGAGACGCGGACCGAGGAGCCTGGGTCCGAGGAGACCTCGTCCCCACAAGCTCCATCCACGGGCACCACCCCGAGCGGTCCCTCCGAGCCCGGGTACGAGCCGTCGTTCGACATGAACGACTACGACCGCGAGGCGGCACTGGCAGAGTGGGAGAGGCAGGACCCCGGCGCCTTCAACCCGATCACCGGAGAGCCCGCAGGGCCACCGCCGTGTGGCGTCCTCGTCGTCCCCTACGCCTACGAGGCCTGCGAGGACGAGGAGACCCCCGAGGCCCCCACCGCTCCGAGGGTGACCATCGAGCAGGTCATCTCGATGGCCATGGCCAAGATCTCGCTCCCCAAGCCTGCCATGGGCTCTGCGCCCTGCGCGGGCGCGGGCTGCAAGGGCACCGTCGGTGTCCCGGTGTGGTTCTGGCTGGAGGGCAACCAGTGGAGGACCTACAGCGACAGCGCCAGCGCAGGAGATCTCACCGTGAGCGTCAGCGCCAAGCCGTCCAAGGTGGTGTGGTCACTCGGTGACGGTCAGTCGGTCACCTGCACCAGTGCCGGTACGCCCTACACCTCGAGCATGGGTTGGGCCTCGAGCCCCGACTGCGGGCTGCCCAACGGCTACACCAAGGCCGGCAACTACACCGCCACCGCGACCATCACCTACGACGTGACCTTCGGCGGGGACGC
>JAKDKQ010000270.1 GCA_030453295.1 Janibacter sp. | reverse complement strand
CGGTGAGCCACGCGCTCGGGCGGAAGCGCTCACCGTAGGTGTCGGCGAGCTCGTTGGCCCGCGCGACGAAGCCGGCCAGGCCACCCTCGTAGTTGGTCATGAAGGTCGCCGGACCACCGGTGTGCGGCGGGAAGCCGATCCCGAAGATGCCGCCGATGTTGGCCGACACCGCGTCCGTGAGGACACCGTCCTCGAAGCAGCCCGCGGTCTCCAGCGCCATGATGAAGAGGTAGCGGTCCTGCAGGTCCTCGAAGGGGATCTCGGTGCCCTTGCCCCAGCGCTCGCGCAGCTGCGGCCACAGGACCTTGGGGCCGTCGGCCGGGTAGTCGTACATGCCCGCGCCAGCGGCGCGACCCTTGCGGCCCTCCGCGACCATCGTGTCGATGAGCTCCTCGCCGGGACCCTTGGGCAGGGTCTTGCCCTCCGCGGCGGCAGCCTTGTCGGCCTCCGCACGGATGTGCTGGGTCAGGGTCAGCGAGACCTCGTCGAGCATCGCCAGCGGCGGCGCCGGGAAGCCGGCCTGGGTCGCGGCGCGCTCGACGAACTGCGGGTCGATGCCCTCGGCGAGCGCGGTCGCGCCCTCGAGGATCAGCGTGCCGAAGACGCGGCTGGTGTAGAAGCCGCGGCCATCGCCGACGACGATCGGGATCTTGCGGATCTGCTGGACGATGTCGATCGCCCGGGCGGCCGCCTCGTCCGAGGTCTGCTCACCGCGGATGATCTCGACGAGCTGCATCTTGTCCACGGGGGAGAAGAAGTGCAGACCGATGAAGTCCTTGGGGCGGGTGGAGAAGCCCTGGAGGGAGGTGATCGGCAGGGTCGAGGTGTTGGAGCACAGGAGCGTCTCCGGACCGACGACGGCCTCGATCTCGGCGAAGACCTTCTTCTTGAGGTCGTAGTCCTCGAAGACGGCCTCGATGACGGCGTCGACACCGGCCAGGTCGGCCACGTCGATGCTCGGCGTGATGCGGGCCAGGACGGCGTCGGCCTTGGCCTGGTCCATCGTGCCGCGCTCGACACGCTTGGCCAGGAGCTTCTCGGAGTAGCTCTTGCCCTTGGCCGCGCCCTCCTCCGTGACGTCCTTGAGGATGACCTCGATGCCGGACATGGCGGCGGAGTAGGCGATGCCTGCGCCCATCATGCCGGCGCCGATGACGCCGATCTTGGCGACCTGACGCTTCTCGACACCCTCCGGGCGCAGCTTGCCGCTGTTGATCGCCTGCATGTCGAAGAAGAAGGCCTGGATCATGGCCGTCGACTCACGGCCGGCGGCGAGCTCGGTGATGTAGCGCGACTCGATGCGGCTGGCGGTGTCGAAGTCCACCTGCGAGCCCTCGACCGCGGCCGACATGATCGCGCGGGGCGACTTGGTCGGGGCGCCCTTGAGGGTCTTGCGCAGGTTCGCCGGGAAGGCCGGGAGGTTCATCGCGAACTTCGGCACGGACGGGGTGCCGCCGGGGATGCGGTAACCCTTGACGTCCCACGGCTTCACGGCCGCGGTCTCGTCGCCCTTGTGCTCACGGATCCACTGCTTGGCCGCGGGGACCAGCTCCTCGCGGGTGGCGACGAGCTGGTCGACGACGCCCTTGTCGAGCGCCGCGGCGGGGTTGCGCTGCTGACCCTGCAGCAGCCAGCCCATGAGGGCCTCCTGGATGCCGAGCATCCGGACGAGGCGCGTGACGCCGCCGCCACCGGGCAGCAGCCCGAGGGAGACCTCGGGCAGGCCCAGCTTGATCTTGGGGTCGTCCACGGCGATGCGATGGTGGGTCGCGAGCGCGATCTCCAGGCCGCCACCGAGCGCGGCGCCGTTGATGGCCGCGACGACCGGCTTGCCGAGCTGCTCGAGGCGACGCAGCTGCGACTTGATGCCCTCGATCTCCTCGAAGAACTCACCCGCCGTCTCCTGCGTGACCGACTGCAGGTCGGTGAGGTTGCCGCCGGCGAAGAAGGTCTTCTTCGCGGAGGTGAGCACGACACCGGTGATGTCCTCGCGCTCGGCCTCGAGCCGGTCGATGGTCTCGCCCATCGCGGCCTTGTAGGTCTCGTTCATCGTGTTGGCGCCCGCGTCGGGGTCGTCCATCGTCAGGGTGACGATGCCCTCGTCGTCGCGCTCGTAACGGATCATGTTCTCGCTCATAGCTCTTGGGTTCCTTATCCGCTGGTTCAGACGCGCTCGACGATGGTGGCAATGCCCATGCCGCCGCCGATGCAGAGGGTGGCGATGCCGCGCTCGAGGTCGCGGCGCTCGAGCTCGTCGACGAGGGTGCCGAGGATCATCGCGCCGGTGGCACCGAGGGGGTGGCCCATGGCGATCGCACCGCCGTTGACATTGGTCTGGTCCTCGTTCCACCCCATGTCGCGCATGAGCTTGAGGGCGACCGCTGCGAAGGCCTCGTTGATCTCGACCAGGTCGATGTCCTTGGCGGTCATGCCGACGCGGTCCAGCGCCTTGCGGCAGGCCGGGGCCGGGCCGGTGAGCATGATCGTCGGCTCGGAGCCGATGACGGCGGTGGAGACGATGCGGGCCCGGGGGGTCAGACCCATCTCCTGGCCGACCTTCTCGTTGCCGATGAGCATCAGCGACGCACCGTCGACGATGCCGGAGGAGTTGCCGGCGTGGTGGACGTGGTTGATCGCGTCGACCGAGTGGTACTTCTCGAGGGCGACGGAGTTGAAGCCGCCGTGCTCGCCGATCGCGGCGAAGGAGGGCTTGAGGCCACCGAGCGACTCGATGCTCGTGCCGGTACGGATCGTCTCGTCACGGGCGAGGATGGTAATGCCACTGGCGTCCTTGACGGGGATGACGGACTTGTCGAAGTAGCCGTTGTCCCACGCTGCGGCAGCGCGGGCGTGCGACTGCGCGGCGAAGCGGTCGACCTCGGTGCGGTCGATGCCCTCGAGGGTGGCGATGAGGTCGGCGCCGATGCCCTGGGGGACGAAGTCGGTCGCGAGCGCGGTGGCCGGGTCCATCGCCCAGGCGCCGCCGTCGCTGGCCATGGGCACGCGGGACATCGACTCGACGCCACCGGCGAGGAAGAGGTCCTCGAAGCCGGAGCGGACGCGGGCCGCGACCTGGTTGATCGCCTCGAGGCCGGAGCCGCAGAAGCGGTTGAGCTGCACACCGGCGACGGGCTCGGGGTAGCCGGCCTTGATGGCGGCGATGCGCGGGAGCACCGCGCCCTGGTCACCGACCGGGGAGACGATGCCCATGACGAGGTCGTCGATCTGGGCGGCGTCGAGGCCCGGGTTGCGCTCACGCACGGCGTGGAGGAGACCGACGGTCAGGTCGATCGGCTTGACCTCGTGGAGGGAGCCCGAAGACTTCCCCTTCCCACGGGGCGTGCGGACGGCGTCATAGATGACGGCCTGGGGCTGCTCGGGCATGGACCGGCTCCTTCGATGAA
>JAKDKQ010000269.1 GCA_030453295.1 Janibacter sp. | reverse complement strand
CAAGGTCAGCCGCACGACGACCGGGTCGACGACTGATGCAGGGGTCGACGCACAGGGTCGTGGGCTGCAGACCACGACCGTGTCGGGCACCTCCGAGGTCAGCGCAGAGGTCGGCAAGAAGATCGGCCGCATCGGTGTCGACGGCAAGGTCTTGGCCGGCACCGAGTCGAAGTGGTCGGTCACTGGTCCTGACGGGACCGATGCCACGTCGGTGAACCCGCTCGACCCGGAGGGCATGCCCGAGGGGACGTCGGTGCGGCTGGGCAACTCTTGGTACACGGGCCACGACCTCGATGCGAGCTATCGCGCGATCACCCTGAGCATGGGGGAGAAGTCGGGGACCGAGCACTACATCGAGGTGACGCGCGGCGACGGTGACGAGGTCACCGTGCTCGTCGGTGACGACGAGTTCGACAAGGCGAAGAGCGCGCTCGGGATCGGCAACGACAAGGCCAGCGGACAGGTGTCGGCCGGCTCCTCCTTCACCGAGGGCAAGGCAAAGGAGGTCACCTTCGACCTGTCGACGCAGGAGGGGCAGGACGCGTACAACCGGCTCGTCCTGCTCGGCAAGGAGCCGCGGGCCGGCGACCCCGGGGTCAAGGACATCGCGGACATCGAGGCCTTCTCGGGCTCACGGAGCACGGGAGCGTCCGCCAAGCTCTTCGACCAGACCTTCGGCAGCTCCGACAGCAACTGGAATGCGGGCGGCCTGACCAAGCACCACGCCGACGGGGCCGAGACCGTCGAGTGGTCAGGCAAGGACGGTCGAACCCAGGTGGGTGGCAGCACCCACTACGACCCTGATGGCTCCATCGACCGCGACAAGACGACGTACTACCTGCGCGAGCGCGATGTCGAGCCGGAGGTCGCTCGCCTCTACAACCAGTACCAGGGCTCGGACGCGGCCCCCTCGGGACGGCAGAACGTCGCCATCTCGGTGACGCCCACCGACCTGGAGGCCATGCGCTACCAAGCGGCCGAGACGCAGGCGGCCAAGATCAACAACGAGCCGGAGTGGTATCGAGGCAGCGACATCGACACCGGCAAGACGTGGTCCGCCGATGATGTCCTGGACTATGTCGAGGGGAACCCGGAGAGGGCGCGCTCGCTGCAGCCACTGGCACCGGCCTCGGTCCAGCTGCTCGAGGCGCAGAACGACGACGAGATGCTTCGGGCGATGGCGGCGAGGAACCCCGTGGAGTTCCAGAATGACCTGGCGGCGGAGCACCACGCGCAGACCGACACCATCAAGAGCCATCGCGGCACGGTGACGAGCACCGGCACGGACTGACGGGTTGGCGCTGAGCCGCCTCTGAGCCGGGCACCGCGGGGAGCCCTCCCCATTGAGCGCCTGACCTCGTGTTGAGAGGATCACTGTTCAGTGCACGGATCTGGGAGGACTGATCATGACGGGCGTGACCCACGGCGCAGACGCCGAGCGGCTGCGAGAGATTGCCGGCACGATGCGGGGCCAGGGCGCGCGAGTGCAGGAGGTCGGCGACGAGCTCGGACCGCTGTCCGCGATGCTGCAGGAGGCCTGGGGCGGGCCCGATGCCGAGTACCTGCTCTCGCAGGTACAGACGCTGCGACCCCTCGTCGCCAACACCGGCGCGACGCTGGTGGCGTGGGCGGACGACCTGCGTGTGCAGGCCGACCAGCAGGCCGCGGGGTCCGGGGAAGGGGGCGGGGCAGGCGGCTCCGTCACGCGCGGTGACATCAGGGACGGGGTGCGACGCTTCGCCGGCCTGACGGGCAAGTTGAGCGCGCCGACCTCGGGCGAGTCGGGGCCCAGCTGGCAGGACGGGAGCCCTCTCGCCAACTCGGCCACCGCGTACCAGCACTCGACTGACGGCGGTGGCGGCGGCGTGAGCGACATCGATGGGGGAGCGTCCGGCCGCGACCCCGGGCAGATCGACCAACCGGGGAGCGTCTCGAAGTCCACCTCCGTCGAAGCCGGCCCGCTGAAGGTGACCGACACCGCGACGGTCTCGGTGAGCGGCGAGTCCGTCGACGCCGAGGGGCGCAGCGTGCAGACGACGGAGGTCACGTTGTCGCGCGAGGGTGCGATCGAGCTCGGCAAGAAGATCGATGGCGTCGGCGTCACAGGGACGGGCTACACCGGGGCCGAGGTCGGCTACTCGGTGACGGCTCCCGCGGGCGTCGACCCGCTCTCGATCGACCCTCTCAGGCCGGAGACATGGCCTGAGGGCGTGTCCGTCCGTTTCGACGAGAGCTTCTACGCCGGCTACGGCTTGGAGGGCAACTACCGCGGGCTCATCGTCGGGATCGGCCAAGAGGTCGGCACCGGGCAGTACATCGAGGTCAGCAAGGGCGCCGGCGACGAGGTCACTGTCCTCGTCGGCGATGATGAGTTCCGCAGGGCGACCACCCAGCTCGGCGTCGGGACCGACGAGCTCAACGCCAAGGTGGGGGCCAACAACGGGATCTCGTCCGGCTCGGCGCGGGAAGTGGTGATCGACCGCTCGACTCCCGAGGGGCAGGCCACCTACGAGTCGCTTCTCTTCGGCGGTGGCGAGGTTCCCGCGGTCGGCACCGCCGGGGTCGTCGACGTCGCCGACCTCACCGTGATGAACGCGCACGCGTCCGTCGACGTCTCGGGGACAGCCGGTGACTGGAGCGCAGGCGGCACGCTCGCCGAGTGGAGTGCCGGAGGGGTTCAGCGCACCCACGACGATGGGACGACGACGCTGGACTGGACGGGCGAGAGCAAGGGTGTGCAGACAGGGGGCACTGCCTACTTCGATGAGGCCGGGAACCCGGTGCCGGAGAAGGGCACGTACTACCTGAGGCTCGAGGGCGTCGACCCCCAGGCAGCAAATGACTTCAACCAGTACGTCCGAGGCTCGTCGACCCAGGTCGATGCGGAGCAAAACGTCGTGCTCACCTACACCCACGACGACCTGCAGACGATGCGCCTGCAGGCTGCGGAGACCCAGGCCACCATGATCAACGCCGACCCGGAGCGCTACAACTACCCCGAGGGCACACGGATGACGGCTGAGGACGTCATCGCCACGGTGGAGGCGGACCCCGACACCGGCATCTTTGCCGTGACAGACGGAGCCGAGTCCAACGGAACCCGCGCCCTGCTGGTAGCCGGGAGTGATGCCGAGATCATGCGGACGCTCGCGCAGGACCCGCTGGGCGTCTCGCAGGGGATGTCCTTGGATCACCACACCGCAACAGGGGAGTTGGCCACGCCGACGGGTGAGGTCGCGAGCCAAGAATCCGCGACCTGATGACTGGGCGCACTCTCGTCGTCGGCGCCGGCCTCGTCGGCCTCGCCGTCGCACGCGAGCTGCAGCGGGTGCGCCCGGACGAAGAGGTCATCGTGCTCGACAAGGAGGGTCGGGTCGGCGCCCACCAGAGCAGTCACAACTCGGG
>JAKDKQ010000033.1 GCA_030453295.1 Janibacter sp. | reverse complement strand
ACGGCCAGAGACGGGGTCGAGCGCTGTCGGCGCTGACGGTTACGGTACGCACCATGGAGGAGCAGCTGACGCCTCGGGACCGGCAGACGCTCGGCGCGCTCCGATACGCGGTGGGCGACGAGGCAGGCACCTACCTGGCCATCATGCGGCTCTTCACCACGGGGATGTCTGGCTTCCTCTCCGACCAGTCTGCCGACGAGATCACCGAGCGACTGGCCGACCTCGGCGTCGACATCGACCGCGAGGCCGTCGACCAACGCCTGTCCTACCTCGTCGAGCACGGCAACCTGGCCCGCAGCCCGCGAGAGACCGAGGCCCGCAGCGTGCGCGAGTACCTCGCCAACCGGGCCCGCTACCAGCTCACCGCTCGCGGCGAGCTCGTGCATCGTCAGATCGAGGAGCTGCTCGCCCATACCGACGGTGCCCGCGAGGTCTCCAGCGAGATGCTGCCTGGGATGCTGCGCGGTCTGGAGGATCTCGCGCGCATTGCCCGCGCGGACCTCTCCGAGGCCGACTCGCGCGAGGTGGCGGGGCTCATCACGACGCTCTTCGCCCAGTTCGAGGTGCTCGTGACCTCGACCCGCCAGTTCTACGCCTACCTCACCCAGGTGCTCACCCGCTTCGACCTCGGACGCGACGAGTTCGTGCTCTTCAAGACCGCGCTCATCGACTACCTGCAGCGCTTCGTCGACGAGGTCTCCCGTCACATGCCGCAGATGGCCGACCTGCTGACCTCGCTCGAGCCGCGGGTCGACGCGCTGTGCGCGGCCGCGGACTCCGGCAGCCGTCTCGTCGGCATCGACGGGGAGGCGGCCGCTCGGGCCACCGGCCTGCAGCCCGCCGACTGGGAGAGCCTGCACCGCTGGTTCATCGGCTCCTTCGGCCGTCGGTCCGACGCCGACAACGTGCGCACCCTGGCCACCGACGCGATGCGGTCGCTGCTGACCAACCTGCGCCGCCTGTCCGCCGGCGCCGACCGGCAGCAGTCCCGCTATGGCGACTACCTTCGGCTCGCGCGCTGGTTCGAGACAGCCGACGACGCTCAAGCCCACGATCTGTGGGCGAGCATCTTCGGGCTCTACCCGGGACGTCACCTGTCCTACGCGGCAGACCCCGAGGGCGACCCCACCCCGTCGACCCGCAGCTGGTGGCAGGCACCCGCCGCCGAGGTCCCGGTCGGTCTGCGGGTCCACGGCGAGCGCGCAGCCGGCGGACGCTCGGGCGCGCGCGTCGACTTCACCGCCAGCAAGCAGCAGCGTCTCGCCGAGCGAGCGCGCGAGCGCGACCGTCGCCGGGACGCCGCCCGCGAGATCGAGGCCCACGTCGGCCCGGTGCGTGACATCCGACTCGGGGACGAAGCCCGCACGCTCTTCCTCGAGCTGTTCACCGAGACCCTCACCCAGAGGGGCCGCCCCCTCATCCCGGACGACCCGGCCCGAGGCGCTCTCCGGGTCGAGGACCTGACCCTGGAGCTCGAGGTACGACTGCAGCCCGGCTCCTCCGTCCATCTGCGCAGTCCCTCCGGTGTGCTCGCCCTGCACGATCTCGAGCTGCACCTGAGCTCGGCGCAGGTGGAGGAGACCTCGGTCCGACAGGTGGGGTCATGACCACGGTCGAGGGCGACGACGTGAGCGAGCCGATGCGCCCGAGCGACCCGCTTCGCGAGGCGGACGTGCGCCGAGGGGTGCGCATCTTGCTGCAGCAGCCGCTGCTCCACGCCGACCGGCACCACGACGAGCTGGCTCTGGTACGGCGCTACCAGCACGACCTCGCCACGATCTTCGCCGATGGTCTGGGCTACCGGCTCCTTGTCGAGCCAGGCCTGGCCCGGCTGTACAAGACCGGACTCGACCACGACGGCACCCGCGGGCTCTCCCGACGCAACGGCACCCCCTTCGACCCACGTCGCTACCTCATGCTCGCCCTCGTCCTCGCTGCGCTCACCCAGAGCAGGCGTCAGGTCATGGTCGACGAGCTCGTCGCCGCGGTCCGCTCCAGCGCCGTCGACGCGGACATCGACGTCGACCTCGACAACCTCCACGAGCGCCGGGCCCTGCACTCGGCGCTCATGGCCCTCATCGACCTCGGCGTGATCAGCGAACGCGACGGAGACCTCGAGCACTGGGCCGAGCGGCACACCGAGTCGCTCCTCGACGTCCACCGCGACCGGCTCGGGGTCATCGTTGCCGCGCCCCTGGGGTCTTTCGCCACCCCGGACGAGGCAACCGCCACGAGCGCCGCCCCCAGCGCTGCCGGTGGCGCTCGCATCGCCGTGCGCCGGCTCCTCGTCGAGCGCCCGGTGCTCACCCTCTCCGACCTCACGCAGGAGCAGCAGGGCTGGTGGCGGCGCAACCGTGAGCGCGAGCGTGAGTGGTTCCGACGCACGACGGGTCTCGAGCTCGAGCTGCGTGCCGAGGGTGCCCTCGCCGTCGATCCGGACGACACCCTCAGCGACATCGTCTTCCCGGCCGCCGGGTCGACGAAGCAGTTCGGCCTCCTGCTCCTCGCAGGACTCGTCGAGACCGCACGCACCGGCTCGGACCTGCCTCAGGCGCCGACCTGGGCCCGGCTGGCCGCGTCCACCGCCAAGGCCACCGGTGACCAGGTCTTCGCGGCGTGGCGCACAGGTCTGCGCAAGTCCTACCGCGAGCGACCCGATGACGCCTACACCGATGCCATCGACCTGCTCATCGCCATGGGACTCGTCCGCATCGAGGACGGCGCCGTCCTCGTCCACGCGGCGGCCGCCCGCTACGCCCCACGACCCGAGCTCGTCACATCCCGTGGCCCGTCGGGCGAGACCTCACTCTTCGAGGAGGATTCATGACACCACCGCCCGACACCCGCACCGAGGACCAGACCCGCTATCGCCTGCACCGCGCGGGGATCCTCAACGTGTGGCAGTACGACGAGCAGGTGTTCACCTTCGCCGACGGTCGCCTGTTGCTGCGCGGCGCCAACGGCGCCGGCAAGTCCAAGACGCTCGAGATGCTCCTCCCCTTCGTCCTCGATGGCGACAAGAGCCGCATCAACGCCTCGGGCAAGCAGCACACCAGCCTGCTGTGGCTCATGACCGACGGCATCGATGCGGGCAACCGGGTGGGATATGTCTGGGTCGAGTTCCTGCGCGAGGTCGGCGGACAGTCGGTGCCCTTCACCTGCGGCATCGGCATCCGGGCGTCCGTCACCGGCAGGTCGGTCTCCGCGTGGCACTTCACCACGACCCGCCGGGTGGGCCACGACCTGTCGCTCGAGGACGAAGGGGGACCCCTGTCCAGACCTCGCCTCGTCGAGGCTCTCGCCGGTGACGGTCAGGTCTTCGACAAGCCCAGCGACTACAAGGCGCACATCGGGCGCCACCTCTTCGGTCTCGACGTGCCTCAGTACGACGAGGTGCTCCGGCTGCTGTACTGGCTGCGCCAGCCCCAGGTCGGCGAGGACATCGAGCCGGCGAAGCTTGCCCACGAGCTCTCCCAGGCACTCCCCCAGCTCGACGAGCAGGCCGTGCAGTCCGCAGGCGACACCTTCGACGAGCTGACGGCCGTCGGAGAGCAGCTCGACCGACGAGCCCGCGCGGCTGAGGCGCTGCAGACCCTCGCCACGACTTACACCGAGTACGGGCACGCCATCCTCGCCGACCGGGCCCGCGCCCTGGCCGAGGCGGTCGCCCACGAGCGGTCGCTCGGCCGTGACGTCGCGCGGGCGGACATCCGGCTGCGCGAGGCCAAGGATCAGCTCGAGCGGGCCGATCAGGACCACCGCACCCACCGCGCGGCAGCCGAAGACGCCACCGTCCGGCTCACCGCCCTGCGCGAGAGCCCTGAGTACCGGGACCAGCGCCGTCTCGAGGAGCTCGCCGGCAGCGCCCGGTCCGCGCAGGAGCACGCCGGGGCCGCAGTGCAGCTACGGGACCAGCGGGCGGCCGACGTGACTCGTGCGCGGACGCGGCTCACCGACCGGGCCACCCGGTGCCAGGGGCACCTGACCTGGCTCAGCTCACAGCTGACCGACGTCGGAGCCCAGTTGAGTCGTGATGTCCCCGGCAGCACCCTCGCGGCACCCGCCGGGTTCGCCGAGCCGCAGCTGGATGCCCAGCACGCTGACGAGCTCACCCGTCAAAGCGGGGACGTGGAGGCCGCGATCGAGCGGTCAACGTCTGCGGTACGAGTCCGACGGGCCGCCGTCGACGCCGTACGCACCGCCCTCGGCGAGGCGGAGGAGGCCGTCGCGGCCCGGGAGCGGGCCGAGCGCGCCGCCGACGCCGCCGAGGCCAGGTGGGAGGTCGCGCGGCAACGGCGGCTGACGACCGAGACCGAGACCGACGAGCACCGCCAGACTCTCGCGATCGCCCTCGGGTCATGGCGCGCCGAGCGCCCGGACCTGGACCTGACGGCCCTGGCTGACCTCGCGGAACTCGATGACGACACCATCATCGCGCTGCCCCAGACCGCCGACACCGCTGCTCGGGACGCCCTCAGGCGTGCCCTCGACGATCGGGCACGTGCCGAGGAGGCCGCCAGGCGGGCCGAGGCGGAGCTGCAGCGCCTGCAGCTCGAGCACGACGAGGTGTCCGCCGAGCGCGACCCCGCCCCACCGGCCCCTGTCCTGCCTCGCACCCACCGGCCCGACGGGCACGCTCTGTGGCAAGTCGTCGACTTCGCCGACGACGTCGCCGACGACGAGCGTGCCGGGCTGGAGGCAGCACTCCAGGCCTCCGGGCTGCTCGACGCGTGGCTGCGGCCCGACGGCACCCTCCTGGGCGACGAGCACCTCGACAGCCTGCTCTCGGCCATCGAGGTTCCCCCACCGGCGGGCTCAGGGTCCGCGTCGGCACCCAAGACACTGTCGACGGCCCTCGTCGTCGATCTCCCGCCCGACAGCGACCTGGCCGACGCGACAGTGCGGGCCGTGCTCGACGTCATTGCGCTCGGCGAGCACGACGGGCCCGCATGGATCGGCACCGATGGACGCTGGGGACTGGGACCCGCCTGCGGACGTGCCCGCAAGGATCAGGCCCAGTACATCGGGGCCACCGCGCGGGCAGCCGAGCGTGAGCGTCGGCTCGCCGTTATCGAGGTCGGCGTGGCGAAGGAGCGCGAGGCGGCAGCCGCCGCCCAGCGTGATGGCGCCGAGGCCACGGCTGTCGCCGACCGGTTGGCCGACTGGGTGCGTCGGGTCCCGTCGGGGCAAGCGCTCCTCAGGTCGCGCACCCTCCTGGTCGAGCGGGCCGAGCACGAGACGGTCGCCGAGCAGGCAAACCGCGCCGAGCAGCGCGCTGCCCACGACGCCCGCGCCCTGGCCCACGACCGTCAGCAGCACCTCGAGCGACGTGCCGCGGAGCATGACCTGCCCACGGCCGGCGCGGAGCTCGCTGCGATCGAGCAGCGACTGCACGAGCTGACGGATCGACTACGTGACGTCCGGCGCATGCTGCCGAGGGTCACCGACGACCTCGACGAGTGGCGGCAGGCCGACACGGCCCTGACCGAGACCGAGGCCGCGCTCACCGACGAGGAGGAGCGTGCCCACGTCGCCGTCCGACGCGCCGAGGCCCTTGCCGTCGAGGTCGCCGAGCTGCGTGACACCGCGGGCGCCGCAGTCGCCGTGCTTCAGCAGCGCATCGCCGAGGTCACCGCCTCACACGCCCAGCACGAGGGAAGCGCCAGGACGGCGATGGACCGGGCCAACTCCCTCCGCGGGGAGCTGGGACGGGCCGAGGCCGAGATCGAGAGCGCGCGCAAGCTGGTCACCGAGCAGCGGGCCCATCGCGTGTCCGCGCTCGAGTCCCTGCTGGAGACGGCCGACGTCCCGAGCGTCGTGGACACCGCGGACGGGTCCGTGCGCGACGTGCTCGCGCGGCTGCGTGGCCTGACTGCGCACACCGACCGGGAGGTTCCCGCCGATACCGGCCAACAGCTCGCGGGCATCATGGGGATCAGCGAGGAGCCGCTCGAGCGGGCGCAGACCCGACTGTGGCGCGTCTTCGGGGATGCCACGAGCGGCCCCGCCGCAGACCACCACCCAGCCATCGCCGAGTTCGGACCCGTCCTGTCGATGTCCGCCCGGGACGACAAGGGCGAGGCCACCGTCATCGCCACTGCGGCGCGAGTCGCAGCGGCCGTCGAGGCGGACCGCGAGCTGCTCACCGAGCGGGAGCGCACCCAGTTCGAGCAGCACATCCTCGGGGAGCTCGGTGACGCGATCCGGCGGCGACGCCGCGACGCCGAAGAGCTCGTCGCAGCCATGAACGACCAGCTCGCGCACGTGACGACCTCGCAGGGGATCCGCACCCGCCTGCGTTGGGCGCTGCGCGACGACGTCCCCCCGGACGCCCGGGCAGCGGTCGACCTGCTGACCCAGCCGGTCGGAGCCCTGGTGCCCGAGGAGCGCGCAGACCTCCGTGATGCCCTCCACCGGTTGATCGGCGCGTCCCGCGCGGAGCGCCCCGAGCTCTCGTACGGCGAGCACCTCGCCTCCGCCCTCGACTACCGGACGTGGTCGCAGTTCACCATCCACTACACCCGACCCGAGCGGGCCGGACACTGGGAGCGCCTGCACCGACGCTCGCCGCTGTCGCAGGGCGAGCAAAAGGTCCTGTGCTACCTGCCGCTCTTCGCGGCTGCGGCAGCCCACTTCACCTCGCTCGCCGGTGCCGCGCCGCACGCGCCCAGACTCGTCCTCCTCGACGACGCCTTCCCGAAGATCGATCAGCGCACGCACCCGCTCCTCTTCGGGCTGCTCGTCGACCTCGAGCTCGACTTCGTCATCACGAGCGAACGCCTCTGGGGCGACCACTCGACCGTGCCCTCCTTGGCGATCTACGAGGCGCTGCGCAGCCCCGGCCAGCGCGGGATCGCCCAGTACTCGTACACGTGGGACGGGCGTGTGCTGCAGGGGGTGGGATGAGATGAGCCGTACGCACGAGACCCGGGAGCAGCTGCCGTCATGGTGCGCGCACCCGCAGCTTCGACCCGTCTGGGAGCGGATCCGCGATCGCTTCGAGAAGGAGGGTCTCGAGGCCCACGGGCGGGTGCGCGTCGTCGTGGACTCGCGCGAGGGACGCCACGCCCTCGGTGAGCTGCTGGGGCGCACGGTCGTGCTCGACCACGCGAACGTCGACCTCACCGAGCTCGACCAACGCCTCGCCGATCGGTCAGGGATCGGAGGCCTCGACGCCGTGCTCACGGCAGTCTTCGGCACGCCGCCCACCGACCGGCCGGCTCGACGTGCCGCCGCCCGCGCGGCCCGCGAGGAGCCACTGGTGCTGGCGGCCGAGCTCGTCAACACCTCGTGGTCCCCCCAGTGGGTCGCTCAGCTGCGGCGGCTCGGCCTGCTGACCGGACGAGCGGACGCCACCGAGCTCGTCACCTCGGCCGCCGTCGTGCTCAACCACCTGACCCCGCACGACGAAGGGAGCGCCCCACCCGCCCCCGCGTGGCCCGGGGCCGTGGGTACGAGGTCGAGGGTGGAGCTGGCGGCTCGCCTCCTCGGCGACGCGCACGGACTCGACCCGGACACCGTGCTGCACCGCGTGGTCCTGCACGGTCTCGCGGCGGCCTCGGCGCAGCAGACACCCGATGGGGCCCGAGACCGTGACGCGCTCTGGGCCCGGTACGGCATCGCGCCCGACCTGCTCTCGCGGACGTGCCTCGTGTGGCGGCTGCGGGCACACGACAGCGGTCCCCTCACCGACCGGCTCGACCTTGCCCACGCCTCGGGTGATCCGGTCCACGTCACCGACTGGGATGTGCGGCGCGCGGGCGGCCTGCGGCTCTCCTGCGAGGAGCACGTCCTCGTCTGCGAGAACCCTCGGGTCCTCGAGGCCTTCGCCGAGCAGCAGGTGCCGGGATGGACCGTCGTCTGCACCGCCGGTGAACCCAACCTGATCGTCCGGTCGATCGTGGACGCCCTCGCCAGCAGCGTTGGTGGCGTGCGTTACCACGGTGACTTCGACTGGGGCGGCATCCGGATCGCCGATCGCCTGATCGATCCTCCGCACCTGGTGCCTTGGCTCATGGAGGTGGACGACTACCTCGCCGCACTGCGGCCAGATGGTCCGCCGCTCGTCGGCACACCGGTCGAGCCGTCGTGGTCACCCGAGCTCGGGGCGGCCATGCGCGCTCATGGTCGGGCCGTGCACGAGGAGAGCACGCTGACCCGGATGCTCGTGGAAGCACGTCGTGTCTGATCGCCGCAGGGCCGACCGACTCCGTGAGGAGACCAACCCACACCTGGCGATGCGGATGCTGTCGGCTTGACCCGCGTCATGGAGCAGGACGCGAGGACCCGACGAGGCCTCGAGTCGCCAGTCGGGCCGCGTCAGCTCACCGACCCAGGAACTCCGCGATGCGAGGTGCCAGCTCGTCCGCCAGCACGAGCAGGCCGAGGTGCCCGTCGTGGAAGACGTGCAGCTCGGAGTTCGGCAGGCCTCGGTGCAGCATCTTGGCGTTGACCAGCGGGATGATCGGGTCGTCGTCGCCGGCGAGGATCAGCGTGGGCTGACGCAGCAGCTTCAGGAAGGGCAGGCTCGTCCAGCCGGCGCCGGCGGCGAGCTGAAGGACGTAGGCGCGCCGGCTGGTGACCGAGCCCTTCTGCCGGGCGTAGAAGTTGCGGGCGATGCCCGAGTCCTCGCGGAAGGCTCCGCCGTAGATCGACCCGGCCACGGAGGCGCCGAACTCCTGGTCGCGATACCGCTTTGGCGTCGCCATGGTCCGCAGGACGTGGGGCCGGCCCGGGACCATCATCCAGCCCGCCGACGTGCTGACGAGCACCAGCCGGCGGCACCGCCTGGGGTTCTGAGCGGCGAACTGCTGCGCCAGCGCACCGCCCCACGAGATGCCCAGGACGTCCACCCGGTCGTGGCCGAGCTCGGTGAGCACCTTGCCCAGCGACCGGGAGAGGGTCACGAGGTTGTAGGGACGGCGTGGCAGCTGCGACCCCCCGATGCCCGGCGCGTCGAACCGGATCACCGGGATCGACGGGTCGAGCGCGTCGACGAAGGTGTCCAGCAGCTCCAGGCTCGCGCCGATCCCGTTGCACAGGAGAAGGGGGACCCCCTCACCCGGTCGCACGGTCACCTTCATGGTGCGTCCGCTGACCATCACGTGATGGACGGTCTCGCTGCGTTGCGCTGTCGTCATGTCCGGAGACTAGGCCACAGTCTTGTCATTGACGGCCTTTGTGTACACCATGGCTCCAGCGCGGGCACGACGAAGTGATCGCACGAGCTTGGGAGTCATGATGAGCAGGGAAGCCCCCGACACCCCCGTCGTCTCGCTGGACGAGATGTTGACCCAGGCGTCGAGCGGGGTGCTGCAGAGGTTGCTCCCGGTCGGACCCGGCATGCGCTTCCTCGCCAAGGCGTCGACGCAGCCCACCAAGGTCGTGGGGCGCGTGGGCGCGTTGGCCGCCGAGCTCGGGCGTGTCGCCATCGGCACCTCCGAGGTCGCCCCCGCCCGCAGGGACCGGCGCTTCGCGGACCCGGCGTGGATGCAGAACCCGCTGCTGCGCCGCACCGTGCAGGCCTACCTGGCGAGCGGTCAGACGATCAACAGCATCGTCAAGGACGTCCCGATGAGCTGGGAGGACTCCGAGCGGCTCAACTTCGCCGTCACCAACATCGTCGAGGCGCTCGCCCCGAGCAACAACCCCTTCATCTCCCCCGTCGCGTGGAAGGCCCTCATCGACTCCGGTGGGGGCAACGTCATCAAGGGCCCGGTCAACCTGGTCAAGGAGCTGTCGAGCTCACCCCGGATCCCCACGATGGTCGACACTGACGCCTACGCTGTGGGCACCGACCTGGCCATCACGCCCGGCAAGGTCGTCCTGCGCACGGACGTCCTCGAGCTGATGCAGTACCTCCCGCAGACCGAGACGGTCCACGAGGTGCCGCTGCTCATCGTGCCGCCGACGATCAACAAGTACTACATCCTCGACCTCGCGCCGGGACGCAGCGTCGTCGAGTACCTCGTCCAGCAGGGACAGCAGGTCTTCGTCATCTCGTGGCGCAACCCCGACGCCCGGCACCGCGAGTGGGGCATCGACGAGTACGCCGCGGCCATCCTCGAGTCCTTCGACGCGGTCGAGCAGATCACCGGGACGAGCAAGGCGCACATCGTCGCGGCCTGCTCGGGCGGGCTGCTGGCCGCGCTGCTCTCGGCGCACCGGGCCGCGGTCGGCAAGATCGATCGGCTGGCGAGCCTGAGCCTGCTGGTGACGATGATCGACCAGAGCCAGTCGGGGCTCCCGTCGGCCCTGGTCAACGAGAGTGTCGCCCACGCGGCGATCGCCCGGTCGGCGCGCAAGGGCTATCTGGACGGCAAGCAGCTGTCCGAGCTCTTCGCGTGGCTGCGTCCCAACGACCTCATCTGGAACTACTGGGTCAACAACTACATCGAGGGCAAGCGGCCGGCGAAGTTCGACATCCTCTACTGGAACGCCGACTCGACCCGGATGAGCGCCAAGCTGCACCGCGACTTCGTCGAGGCCGGGCTCGGCAACAAGCTCGCGCAGCCACGGGGACTCACGGTCCTCGGCACCGAGGTCGACCTGAGCATGGTCAAGGTCGACTCCTATGTCGTCGCCGGCATCGCCGACCACATCTGCCCGTGGGTCAACTGCTACCGCAGCTCCCAGCTGCTCGGCGGCAAGACCCGATTCGTCCTCTCGACCAACGGCCACATCGCCGCCCTGGTCAACCCGCCGACCAACCCGAAGTCGAGCTTCCGCGTCTCCGACGAGGTCACGGCGGAGCCCGAGGCGTGGCTCGAGGAGGCCGAGATGGTCAAGGGCTCGTGGTGGCCGGACTACGCCAACTGGCTGGCGGAGCGCTCCGGCAAGGAGGTCCCGGCACCCACGCAGATGGGCAGCGAGGACTTCCCGCCGATCATCGATGCCCCCGGGACCTACGTCCTGGCGAAGTAGCCCAGCCGGGCCACCACCTCGACGACCCTCTCGCGCTGGGGGTCGTCGAGGCCCTGGATCGGCAGCGGCAGGCAGCGCGGCGCGACCAGGCCCAGGTGCTCCGCGATGGCCGCGACGACGCGCAGGCTCCCTCCGTACTCGGCGAAGAGGTCCCACAGCGGCGCCAGCCGGTCCGATGCTGCGAGGGCGTCGGCGGTCCTCCCTTCGCGCACGGCACGGGTGATCTCGAGAGCCGGCTGCGGGAGGGTGCCGCCGATGACGGAGTACCAGACCTCGCAGCCCGCGGCGAGGCCGGCCGCGGCCATCCCGTCCCCCGAGATCCCGATCGTCACGTGCTCGGGGACCACGGCCCGGATCGCGGCGACGTGCTCACGAGCCGCGGCCGGGTCGGCGGGCACCCCCGGGATCTTGATCGATGCGATGCCCGGCAGCTCGGCGATGCGGCCGTAGAGCTGCGTGGAGAACTCGAAGTGCGTCGTGCCCGGGTTGTCGTAGACCACGACCGGCAGGTCGGTGCTCTCGGTGACGGTGCGGAAGAGCTCGAGGACGTCGTCGTCGGTCAGCGGCTGGTAGCTCATCGGGGCGAGCAGGACCCCCTTCGCCCCCGCCTCCTCAGCACCGGCCACGTTGGCGAGCACGTGCGAGGTGCGCAGCGCCCCGACCCCGACGATGACGGGAGTGGACCCGGCGTGCTCGACGGCGAGCCGGGCGACGCGGGCCCGCTCCCCCGCGGTGAGATAGGCGTAGGAGCCGGTCGAGCCGAGCGCGGTGATCGAGTCCACCCCGGCCCCGGCGAGGCGGTCGACGAGCCCGACGAAGGCCCGCTCGTCCACGACGTCGTCGACGAGCGGGGTCAGGGGGAAGGCGCTCAGCATGCTCACCGCTCCCCCGGCACGAGGAACCAGCGCATCGCCTTGGTCAGCACGGGCGAGACGAGGAAGACCATGCCGGCGACGATGAGCACGACATTGATCGCCGTCGACAGCAGGAAGGGCAGACCCAGGTCCGTCCACACCGGTGCGACGAGCCACAGCACGAGCGAGGCCAGGGGCCAGATGCCCATCCACGTGACGACCGCCGTCTTCCATCTCGGGACCACGACGCCGCGCGGCACGTCCGGACCGAGGAACCACTCGTCGATCGCGCTCAGCCGCCGGTGCTCCGGCTCGCCCTCGGCGTGCGGACGCATCCGGGCGAAGATCTCCCGGCGCTGCGCCGACCCGTCCCACCGCGCGAGGTCGTCCTGAGAGGCGAAGTTGACGACGACCTGGTGCTGGCCGCCCTCGCTCTCCGGCGGGATGAGCTCGGCCCCGAGGAATCCGTGATGCGCACGCATCAGACCGAACATCTCCCGGACCAGCTCCTCGTACTGCGCCGCGTGCCCGGGCCGTGCGCGTCGCCGCGCGATCCGGGTGACGGGCGACTGGTTGGTGCCATCCGACATGTGATCCACGCCTTCATCCGCCGGGCGCAGCTGCCGCTGCGTCGATCGCCACATCCAACCACGCGGTCGTCGCCCCTTCGTCATGCCCTACTGCTGGAGCACCTCCCCCCTTCGGCCTGAGGGTGGTCATCCGGCCTTGACCAACGGGCTTATGGTCGCCACATGGTCAACTTCGCGCAGGTCACCCCTCAGGACGTCCAGGAGGCGGTCTCCGAGTACGACCGCCTCGGTCAGGACGAGTTCCTGAGCGGGCACGGCTTCGGCCGCAGCCGCGGGTACGAGCTCCTGCTCGACGGCAAGGCCTACGACTCCAAGGCCATCCTCGGCGTGGCCCACCGGTACGCGACCGGGACCCTCGCCACCAGCAGCGAGTTCAGCGGTGGCAAGTACGGCGCGGCGAAGGTCCTCGGGGACCTCGGCTTCGAGGTCAGTCAGCCGGCCGCCTCGTCACCCGAGGTCATCCCTGCCACGGGTTCGTGGCGTGACGTCTCCGACATCGGCTCCGAAGCGGCTCGCGAGGCCTGGCGGGCCGCCGCACGTCCGGTGCTCCTCGACATCGCTCGCCGGTACCAGGCGGTGATCACCTACAGCGATCTGTCGGCCGACATCCAACGGCAGACCGGCATCCGCACCAAGCAGGGGCTGCAGCACTGGATCGGCAAGGTCCTCGAGCGGGTGGCCATCGACTGCCACGAGCAGGAGGAGCCCAACCTGAGCTCCCTGGTCATCAACAGCTCCGGCAGCGTCGGTGCTGGCTACGCGGCAGCAGTGCGCAGCATCGGCGGGGAGGAGCCGGTCGACCACGACGACCACGCCGCCGCTGAGCGGCTGGCCTGCCACCGATTCTTCGAGGCTGAAGGCCTGCCCACCAACGGCGGAACCCCGGCCCTGTCCCCGCAGCTGGCCCAGCGCCGCGAGCGCATCCGCAGCCGGGCGACTCCCCCGCCGGAGCCCAAGCTGTGCCCGACCTGCTTCATCGCGCTGCCGTCCTCGGGGCAGTGTGACGGGTGCGCGTGAGGCCATGGACAGCCCAGCGGTGATGCACGCGCGCAGGGCGCTGGCGCGGGCCGCGGTCCTGGGCGTTGCCGTGGCCGTGCTCATCGTGCTGGTGCGGGTGATGGGCCCGGGCACGAGGACCGTGGCCGTCGGTGCACTCTGTGCCCTGGTGGCCCTGTGGTGCACCAGCTTCACGTGGTCCTCCAGGGACGCCCTGCGCTCTCCTGTGGTCGGGCCCGTGATCATCTGCTGGCTCGAGGTC
>JAKDKQ010000268.1 GCA_030453295.1 Janibacter sp. | reverse complement strand
CACCTCGTCACCGGCGGCGTCCGCTCGGGCAAGTCCCGCCACGCGGAGGCCCTCCTCCTGCCACCGCACGTGTCACCCGGCGCCACCGTCACCTATCTGGCCACGGGGCCGCAGAGCGATGACGCCGACTGGAGGGCACGGGTCGACGCTCACCGGTCTCGTCGCCCCGCATCGTGGCGCACGGTCGAGAGCACGGACGCGGCGAGCGCCCTGTGGGATGCCGAGGGTCCGGTGCTGCTCGACTGCCTCGGCACCTGGCTGACCGCGCAGCTCGACGAGATCGAGGCGTGGGAGGCCCCGGAGTCGCACTGGGCCGCCACCCTCGACGAGCGCATCGCCGACCTCGAGGCTGCCTGGCTCGCCACCGACCATGTCGTCGCCGTGACCAACGAGGTCGGGTGGGGACTGGTGTCGGAGCACCGGTCCGGGCGGATCTTCGCCGACCGCCTCGGTTGGCTCAACCAGCGTCTGGCGGCGTCCGCCGATCGCGTCGACCTCGTCGTCGCCGGGCAGGTGCTGACCATCAAGGGCGGGGCGTGAGCGCCCACCGAGGCTCCGTCGCTCGGCTCGACCCCATCGCGGTCGGTCTGGTGCTCGGGTGGATCGCCGACGAGCTCGTCGGGGACCCTCGGCGTGGCCACCCCGTGGCGCTCTTCGGCTCGTGGGCCGCGTGGGTCGAGCAGCGCACGTACCGTGACTCGCGTGCCGCCGGCGTCGTCACCGAGACGGTCGTCCTCATGCCCGTCCTCGCGCTCGGGCTCGCAGCGAGCCGCCTGCCACCTGCTGGCCGCGCCGGCGCCATGGCTGCGCTCACCTGGGCTGCTCTCGGGGGCACGAGCCTGGGGCGCGAGGGCGGCGCGGTCCACGGCCGGCTCGTGGCCGGCGACCTGCCCGCTGCGCGACGACGTGTGCGCAACCTCGTCGGCCGCGTCACCGATGACCTGGATCCGGACGAGGTCGCCCGCGCCGCGATCGAGTCGGTTGCGGAGAACACGTCGGACGCCGTCGTCGGCACCCTCGTGTGGGGCGCCCTCCTCGGTCCTCTCGGTGTGGTCCTGCACCGGGCCGCCAACACGCTCGACGCGATGCACGGGCACCGCACCCCGCGATATGCCCACTTCGGCTGGGCCGCAGCGAGGTTCGACGATGCCGTCGGTTGGCTCCCCGCGCGGGTGACCGTGCTCGCGACAGCAGCGGCCCGCCCCCTTCGCGCTCGTGAGGTCGTGCGCACCGCGCTGCGGGACGGTAGGGAACACCCCAGTCCCAACGCGGGCCCGGTCGAGGCGGGCTTCGCCGCCACCCTCGGGATCCGGCTCGGCGGCCGGACCGTCTACGCCAGCGGCGTCGAGGACCGTGTCGTCATGGGAGCAGGGCCGGCACCGACCGCAGTCGACCTTCCCCGGACCGTCGAGCTCGCCCGCCGGGTCGGGATCATCACGCTGGCCGCGGCCACGGGCCTGCGCCTGGCCATGATCACGGGTCGCTCCGGAGCCTCCGGTCGTGACTCACGCGGTGCATCGTGATCCACCCAGTGAGTCAGGGCCGGAGGGAGTCGAGCGAGGTCACCCAGGTGGCTGCCGCCACGGCGTCTGCCGCCGTCGCGACCCCCGCCGCTCGGTCCGGCCGCGCGACGACGACCACCGGCACCCCCAGGCGGCGGGCCGCGTCGAGCTTGGCCCGGGTGTAGCGACCGCCCGAGTCCTTGGTGAGCAGGACCGACACCTCGTGCTCGCGCATCAGGGCCTCCTCACCGGCGACGTCGAAGGGGCCACGCGACCGCAGCACGGTCCACGTGGCCGGCAGCGGCGTCTCCGGCGGCTCGACCAGCCTGACGACGACCGGCCGGTCGACCCATGCCTCGACGTGGTGGTGCAGGGTCTGCCGTCCCGTCGTGACGAAGGGGGTCCCCCCCACCTCGTCCGCCGCCTCCCGCGCGGCCACGTGGTCGGCCACCCACGTCCAGGACGCCGCATCGGGGTGGGTCCTCCACCCGGGCCGCGCCAGGCGCAGCAAGGGCAGCCCGCGCGACGAGCACGCTTGTGCCGCATGGCTGCCCATCGTCGCCGCAAAGGGATGTGTGGCGTCCACGACGGCGCTGACGTCGTGCTCGCGCAACCACCGCGACAACCCCTCGACTCCCCCGAAGCCGCCGATACGCACCCGGCCCACCGGCAACCGAGGACGGGAGACCCGGCCGGCCAACGAGGAGGTGAAGGGCACCCCCTTCGTCTGGAGGTGGGCCGCGAGGTCACGGGCCTCAGCGGTCCCGCCGAGGAGGAGCACGTGCGTCATGCGTTCAGAATCTCACGCCTGTCTGCGCGTGCTGACAGGTTGACCGCCTACGGTCACGTGCGTGGACCAGATCATCGAGCGCCTCGCACCCGCGACCACGGCACCAGACCTCACCGGCTGGACTCTCGTCGCGGTGCTCGTCCTCTCGGGTGTCGCTGCGACGTGGTGGCCGGCCTGGCGGCTCCTGCGGCTGGTCGTCACGCTCGTCCACGAGCTCGGTCACGCCGTCGTCGGGATGCTGTGCGGCCGGAGGTTCACCGGCTTCGTCCTGCGCTCCGACATGTCCGGTCATGCCGTGACCGTCGGACCGGCTCGCGGCGCCGGGGTCATCGCGACGACCTGGGCGGGCTACCCGGCTCCGGGCGTCCTGGGCGCCGGTCTCGTCTGGCTCGCGACGGGCGGCTGGTCCGCTCCGGCCCTTGCCGTGCTCTGCGTCGGGCTCCTCGCGGCCCTGACCAGGGTCCGCTCGGCGCTCACCGGGCTCGTCGTGCTCGCGGTCATCGCCGGCACCGCGTCCCTGTGGTGGTGGGGCGACGACACGCTTCAGGCATGGCTGCTCGTCGGGGTCGGGGTCCTGCTGCTCGTGGGCGCCTGGCGTCACCTCGGGTCGATGTTCCCCCGGGTCGAAACCGGGAGCGATCCGGGGGTCCTGGCTCGGGCGACGGGCATCCCCGGCACTGTCTGGGTCGGCAGCTTCGTCGTCGTGCTCGCCGCGGCGAGCTGGCTCGTCGTCACCGTGGTGCGCACTGCCGTGGGAGCGTGAGGCATGTCCTCATCGCTGCGCGCCGCTGCCCAGGTCGTCCTCGGCGCCTTCCTCGTCCTCGCCGGCACGGCCCACCTGACCTTTGCCCGGACCGACTTCAGGGCCCAGGTCCCACCATGGGTGCCGCTCGACGTGGACCTCGTGGTCCTCCTCTCCGGCGTGGTCGAGATCGTCTGCGGGGCAGCCCTGCTGCTCGCCTGGCGTCAGCCGCACCGGGCGATCGTCGGGGGCGCGGTCGCGCTCCTCTTCATCGCCGTCTTCCCGGGCAACATCGCCCAGTTCACCGAAGGGCGTGACGCCTTCGGTCTGACGAGTGACACGAGCCGGGCGGTGCGACTGCTCTTCCAGCCCGTCCTCGTGC
>JAKDKQ010000267.1 GCA_030453295.1 Janibacter sp. | reverse complement strand
GAGATGCAGCGCAGCTACATCGAGTACGCGATGAGCGTGATCGTGTCCCGCGCGCTGCCCGACGTCCGGGACGGCCTGAAGCCGGTGCACCGGCGGATCGTCTACGCGATGTACGACGGCGGCTACCGCCCCGACCGCGGCTACAACAAGTGCTCGCGCGTCGTCGGCGATGTCATGGGCCAGTACCACCCGCACGGGGACAGCGCGATCTACGACGCGATGGTCCGCCTCGTCCAGCCGTGGTCCCTGCGGTACCCGCTCATCGACGGACAGGGCAACTTCGGCTCGGCCGGCAATGACGGCGCGGCCGCTCCGCGGTACACCGAGTGCAAGATGGCGCCGCTGTCGCTGGAGCTCGTGCGTGACATCGACCAGGAGACGGTCGACTTCGTCCCCAACTACGACGGCAAGACGATGCAGCCGGACGTCCTCCCGGCACGCTTCCCCAACCTGCTGGCCAATGGCTCGGCCGGCATCGCCGTCGGCATGGCCACCCAGATCCCCCCGCACAACCTGCGTGAGATCGCCGACGCAGCCCAATGGATGCTCGACCACCCGGAGAGCACCCGTGAGGAGGCCCTCGAGGCCGTCATGGGCTTCATCAAGGGACCCGACTTCCCCACCGGCGCGCTCATCATGGGCACGCGAGGGATCGACGACGCCTACCGCACCGGTCGCGGCTCGATCATCATGCGGGCGGTCGTCGAGGTCGAGGAGATCCAGGGCCGTACCTGCCTGGTCGTCACCGAGCTGCCCTACCAGGTCAACCCGGACGCGCTGGCCCAGAAGATCGCGGAGATGACCAAGGAAGGGCGCCTGTCGGGCATCGCGGACCTGCGCGACGAGACCTCCGGTCGCACCGGCCAGCGGCTCGTCATCGTCCTCAAGCGGGACGCCGTCGCCAAGGTCGTGCTCAACAACCTCTACAAGCACACGCAGCTGCAGACCAACTTCGGCGCCAACATGCTGGCGCTCGTCGACGGGGTGCCGCGCACGCTGCCGATCTCGGCCTTCATCCGGCACTGGGTCGAGCACCAGATCGACGTCATCGTGCGCCGCACCGAGTACCGGTTGCGCAAGGACGAGGCGGCGATCCACATCCTGCGCGGCTACCTCAAGGCGCTCGACATGCTCGACGAGGTCATCGCGCTCATCCGCCGCTCCCCCACCGTCGACGAGGCCCGCACGGGTCTGATCGAGCTGCTCGACATCGACGAGCTGCAGGCCATGGCGATCCTCAACCTGCAGCTGCGTCGCCTCGCGGCCCTCGAGCGGCAGAAGATCATCGACGAGCACGACGAGATCGAAACCCGGATCGTCGACTACAAGGACATCCTCGCCAGGCCCGAGCGGCAGCGACAGATCGTCAAGGACGAGCTGGCGGAGATCGTCGACCGCTACGGCGACGACCGGCGCAGCCGCATCCTGCCCTACGACGGCGATGTCGCGATGGAGGACCTCATCCCCGAGGAGGACGTGGTCGTCACGATCACCCGCGGTGGCTACGCCAAGCGGACCCGGGTCGACGAGTACCGCGCGCAGAAGCGTGGCGGCAAGGGGGTGCGCGGTGCCTCCCTTCGTGGTGAGGACGTCGTGCGCAACTTCTTCACGACCACCTCGCACCACTGGCTGCTGTTCTTCACCAACCTCGGCCGGGTCTACCGGGTCAAGGCCTACGAGCTGCCGGAGGCGGCGCGCGATGCACGTGGCCAGCACGTGGCCAACCTGCTCGCCTTCCAGCCCGACGAGCAGATCGCCGCGGTCTACGCGATCAAGGACTACGAGGTGGCTCCCTACCTCGTGCTGGCGACGAAGCGCGGACTGGTGAAGAAGACCCGCCTGACCGAGTACGACTCGCCGCGCAGCGGCGGGCTCATCGCGATCAAGCTGCGTGAGGACGACGAGCTCGTCGGCGTCGGCCTCGTCTCCGCCGAGGACGACCTGCTGCTCGTCTCGCGCAACGCCCAGTCGGTGCGCTTCCACGCGACGGACGAGATCATCCGCCCGATGGGTCGCTCCACGAGCGGTGTGACGGGCATGAAGTTCCGCGACGAGGACTCGTTGCTCGCCCTCAACGTCATCGAGGACGGCACCGACCCAGACGTCTTCGTCGTCTTCGAGAACGGCGTTGCCAAGCGCACGGCCGCCTCGGAGTGGACCGCCAAGGGCCGCGCCGGCCTGGGCGTGACCGCGGCGAAGTCGGGCAAGGGCGGCCACCTCGTGGGCGCGCTCGTCGTCGACGAGGACGACGAGGTCATGGTCGTCATGGAAAAGGGCAACATCGTGCGATCGGCGGTCACCGAGGTGAACCGCACCACGCGCAACACGATGGGTGTCAGCTTCGCTGCCCCCCGCAAGGGTGACTCGATCGTTGCAGTGGCTCGTAACGTCGACCGTGGCGACGACGCGGCGGTCGTGGCTGACGGCGAGGCGCAGCCCGACGATGTAGCGTCGGTCCCTGACGTGCAGTCCACCGGGAATGACCCGGTGGAGCCCGCCCAGCAGGGGGACGCCCCCGGAGGTGACCAGGAGTGAGTTCGACAGGAGAGACCACGGCCACGCGCTCTGCCGCAGGCTCGTCCCAGCCCCGTCGCACACAGACCGCTGGCGCGGCCTCGCGGCCCGCACCCCGGGCCGGCCGCCGCGTCAAGCTCATGGTCTCCCGGGTGGACCCCTTCTCCGTGATGAAGGTCGGGTTCCTCGTCTCGGTGGCCATGGGCATCGCCCTGGTCGTCATGACCGCGGTCGTGTGGGTGCTGCTCTCGGCGATGGGGGTCTTCGACTCCGTCAACGAGCTCGCCGGCCAGATCATCGGTGAGGGTTCCGGCGAGAAGTTCGACGTCATGGACTTCCTCGGCTTCGGTCGGGTCGTCTCGCTGTCGATCGTCATCGCGGTCATCGACGTCTTCCTGCTGACGGCCATCGCGACCCTCGGGGCCTTCCTCTACAACATCGTCGCCAGCCTGGTCGGCGGCGTGCACATGACGCTGACCGACGACTGATCCACTCGCCCGTCGCCGTTTTGGTTTCGGCGGCGGGTGTGGGGTAATCTCGGGCGTCGCGCCACGGAGAGATCCGGGCGCAGCACGGGCCCATAGCTCAGGCGGTTAGAGCGCTTCGCTGATAACGAAGAGGTCGGAGGTTCAAGTCCTCCTGGGCCCACCACATCCGACGGTGAGGAGAGTTCCATGAAGAAGGTTCTCGTACTCGTCGTGGCCGCAGCCGGCGCGGCGTATGCCAAGCGCAGGATCGAGCAGCAGCGTTCTGAGAAGGACCTGCACGCCGCGACCAGCCGGATGAGCAGCACCCCCAAGCCCACCGGTACCGGTGGCGCCTGGGCTGCGGCCTCGGACCGTCCGTCCTGAGCAGCTCGCAGCACAACTGAACCAGGGGACTTAGCTCAGCTGGTAGAGCACCGCCTTTGCAAG
>JAKDKQ010000266.1 GCA_030453295.1 Janibacter sp. | reverse complement strand
CATGGCTGACCTCACTCGCGACGACGTGGCACATCTCGCCTCGTTGGCTCGTATCGACCTGTCCGACGCCGAGCTCGACACCATGGTGGGGGAGCTCGCGACGATCATCACCTCGGTGGCGGCCGTGCAGCAGGCCCCGATCGAGGGCGTCGAGCCGATGAGCCACCCGATGCCGATCGTCAACGTCACCCGGCCAGACGAGGTGCGCCCGTCACTGACACCCGAGGCGGCCCTCGCGATGGCGCCCGCCTCCGAGATCGAGCGCTTCGCCGTGCCGCGCATCCTCACCGAAGACTGAGCCAGAAGGACCCCATGAGCGACCCCACCCGCATGACCGCTGCCGCGCTCGCCGACGCGCTGGCCTCCGGTGACCTCTCGTCCGAGCAGATCACCCGCGCCCACCTCGACCGCATCGAGGGAGTCGACGAGCAGATCGGCGCCTACCTCCATGTCGCTGGTGAGTCGGCCCTCGCCGACGCGCGCGCCATCGACGACCGCCGGGCGAAGGGGGAGGACCTCCACCGTCTCGCCGGCGTCCCGATCGCCGTCAAGGACGTCATGACGACGACCGGCATGCCGACGACCGCCGGGTCCAAGATGCTCCAGGGCTGGATCCCGCCCTACGACGCGACCATCGTCGCCAAGCTCAAGGCCGCCGGCCTGCCGATCCTGGGCAAGACCAACATGGACGAGTTCGCGATGGGCTCCTCCACCGAGCACTCGGCCTACGGCCTGACCCGCAACCCGTGGGACCTCGAGCGCATCCCCGGCGGCTCCGGCGGTGGCTCGAGCGCCGCTGTCGCCTCCTGGCAGGCGCCCCTGGCGACCGGCACCGACACCGGTGGCTCGATCCGGCAGCCCGCGGCGCTCACCGGATCGGTCGGCGTCAAGCCCACCTACGGTGGCGTCTCCCGCTACGGCATGATCGCGATGGCCTCCTCCCTCGACCAGGGCGGTCCGTGCGCGCGCACCGTGCTCGACACCGCGCTCCTGCACGAGGTCATGGCCGGTCACGACCCGCTCGACTCGACCTCGATCGACCAGCCCGTGCCCGACGTCGTCGGCGCCGCCCAGCGCGCTGACGTCAAGGGCCTGCGGATCGGCATCGTCAAGGAGCTGTCGGGCGAAGGCTTCTCGCCGCTCGTCCAGGCCCGCTTCGACGAGTCGGTGCAGCACCTCGTCGACGCCGGGGCAGAGGTCGTCGAGGTCTCCTGCCCCAACTTCGTCCATGCCCTGGGTGCGTACTACCTGATCATGCCGAGCGAGGCGAGCAGCAATCTCGCCCGATTCGACGCGATGCGCTACGGCCTGCGCGTCTCGCCGGAGGGCATCGACGCCCCGAGCGCCGAGCAGGTCATGGCGGCCAGCCGCGACGCGGGCTTCGGCGACGAGGTCAAGCGCCGCATCATCCTGGGCACCTACGCCCTCTCCTCCGGCTACTACGACGCCTACTACGGCAGCGCGCAGAAGGTGCGCCGACTCATCGCCGACGACTTCGCCGCGGCCTTCGGCCAGGCCGACGTCCTCGTCAGCCCGACGGCGCCGACGACCGCCTTCCGCTTCGGTGAGAAGTCGGACGACCCGATGGCCATGTACCGCGGCGACATCGCGACGATCCCGGCCAACCTCGCCGGCGTGCCCGGCATGTCACTGCCGAGCGGTCTCGCAGAGGACGCACTGCCGGCCGGCTTCCAGATCCTCGCGCCCGCCATGGCCGACGACCGCCTCTACACCGTCGGCGCCGCCCTCGAGCAGCGCCTCGTCTCCGCCTGGGGTGGGCACCTGCTCGAGCAGGCCCCCGAGCTGGCCATCACGAAGGGAGCCTGAGACATGGCGACGACCACCACCGACGACGTCCTCGGCTACGACGAGGCACTGACGACCTTCGACCCCGTCATGGGCCTCGAGGTGCACGTCGAGCTCGGCACCGCCACCAAGATGTTCTGCGGGTGCGCGACCGGCTTCGGCGCCGAGCCCAACACGCAGGTCTGCCCGGTCTGCCTCGGTCTGCCCGGCGCGCTGCCCGTCGTCAACGCGATCGGCGTCGAGTCGGCGATCCGCATGGGCCTGGCGCTCAACTGCGACATCGCGCAGTGGTGCCGTTTCGCCCGGAAGAACTACTTCTACCCGGACATGCCCAAGAACTTCCAGACCTCGCAGTACGACGAGCCGATCGCCTTCGACGGCTACCTCGACGTCGAGATCCCCACCGCCTCCGGTGAGGGCACTGAGGTCTTCCGCGTGGAAATCGAGCGCGCCCACATGGAGGAGGACACCGGCAAGAGCATGCACGTCGGTGGCGCCACCGGCCGCATCCAGGGCGCCGAGTACTCGCTCGTCGACTTCAACCGTGCCGGGATCCCCCTCATCGAGATCGTCACCCGGCCGATCGTCGGTGCGGGCGAGCGGGCACCCGAGGTCGCCAAGGCCTTCGTCGGGGCGCTGCGGGACCTGCTGCGCTCCCTCGAGGTCTCGGACCTGAAGATGGAGCAGGGCTCGATGCGCTGCGACGTCAACCTGTCGCTGCGCGCCAAGGCGGGCGATGGCCCGACCTCACCCGAGCAGCTGGCCGTGCCCCTCGGCACCCGCTCCGAGACCAAGAACGTCAACAGTCTCCGCTCCGTGGAGCGCGCCGTCCGCTACGAGGTCTGCCGCCACGCCGCGGTCCTGAGCTCTGGCGGGTCGGTCCTGCAGGAGACGCGTCACTGGCACGAGGACACCGGTGTCACCACGAGCGGCCGCGAGAAGTCCGACGCGGACGACTACCGCTACTTCCCCGAGCCCGACCTGGTCCCCGTCGCGCCGAGCCGCGAGTGGGTCGAGGAGCTGCGCGCCGCCCTTCCCGAGCCGCCGGCCCAGCGCCGCAAGCGGCTCCTGGCGGAGTGGGGGTTCTCCGACCTCGAGATGCGCGATGTCATCAACGCCGGTGCCATCGAGCTCATCGAGGCCACCGTCGCGGCGGGCGCCAAGGCGCAGTCGGCACGCAAGTGGTGGCTGGCCGAGCCCTCCCGCCGGGCCAACACCGAGGGCGTCGACCTGGTGACCTTTGCCGAGCAGGTCGGGATCACCCCGGAGCACGTCGCCGAGCTCGAGTCGATGATCGTGGCCGGCCGGCTCAACGACAAGATGGCCCGCCAGGTCCTCGAGGGGGTCCTCGACGGCGAGGGCACCCCGACGGTCGTGGCCGACGCCCGCGGTCTCGAGCTGGTCCAGGACGACGGAGCGCTCGAGGCGGCGGTCGACACGGTCATCGCGGCCAACCCCGATGTGGCGGACAAGATCCGTGGCGGCAAGGTGCAGGCCGCAGGTGCCCTCATCGGCCAGGTCATGAAGGAGATGAAGGGTCAGGCCGACGCCGGCAAGGCGCGGGCGATCATCCTGACGAAGCTCGGCGTCGAGGGCTGACGACCGCCCGCCCCACCCGAGGTACCCGAGCCGGTCAGCATGCCTACGATGAAGGGCATGCTGACCGTCTCCTTCCCTGACCAG
>JAKDKQ010000032.1 GCA_030453295.1 Janibacter sp. | reverse complement strand
AGCGAGCGCAGCACGTACTGCAGGATGCCGCCGTTGCGGTAGTAGTCCGCCTCGCCGGGGGTGTCGATGCGCACGACCGCGTCGAACTCCACGCTCTCGCCGGACTCCTTCTTCGCCGTGACCTTGACCGTCTTCGGCGTGGAGCCGTTGTTCAGCTCCGTGATGCCGGTGAAGTCGAAGGTCTCCGTCCCGTCCAGACCGAGCGACTCCGCGCTCTCACCTGAAGGGAACTGCAGCGGGATGACGCCCATGCCGATGAGGTTCGAGCGGTGGATGCGCTCGTAGGACTGCGCGATGACCGCCTTGACGCCGAGCAGGACCGTGCCCTTGGCTGCCCAGTCGCGCGAGGAGCCGGAGCCGTACTCCTTGCCCGCGAGGACGACGAGCGGGATGCCCGCCTCGATGTACTTCTCCGAGGCCTCGAAGATCGTGGTCTGCTCGCCACCGTTCTGGAAGTCGCGGGTGAAGCCACCCTCGACGCCGTCGAGCAGCAGGTTCTTCAGCCGGATGTTGGCGAAGGTGCCACGGATCATGACCTCGTGGTTGCCACGGCGCGAGCCGTAGGAGTTGAAGTCCTTGCGGTCGACACCGTGCTCGGCGAGGTAGACACCCGCCGGGCTGTCGGCCTTGATCGCGCCGGCCGGGCTGATGTGGTCGGTGGTGACCGAGTCGCCGAGCAGCGCGAGCACCCGTGCGCCGGAGATGTCCTCGACCTGGTCGAGCTCCATCTTCATGCCGTCGAAGTACGGGGGCTTGCGCACGTAGGTGGAGTCCTGCGCCCACTCGAAGGTGTTGCCCTCGGGCGTCTCCAGCGAGGTCCAGCGCTCGTCGCCGGCGAAGACGTCGGCGTACTTGTCGACGAACATCTCCTGGTTGACGGCGTGGTCGATGACGTCCTGGACGTCGGCCGGTGCGGGCCAGATGTCGGTGAGGAAGACGTCCTTGCCCTCGGTGTCCTGCCCGAGGGGCTCGGAGTCGAAGTCGAAGTCCATCGTCCCGGCCAGGGCGTAGGCGATGACGAGCGGCGGCGACGCGAGGTAGTTCATCTTCACGTCGGGGTTGATGCGCCCCTCGAAGTTGCGGTTGCCCGACAGGACCGAGGTCACCGCGAGGTCACTGGCGTTGACCGCCTCGGAGACCTCCTCGATGATCGGGCCCGAGTTGCCGATGCAGGTCGTGCAGCCGTAGCCGACGAGGTGGTAGCCCAGCTTCTCGAGGTAGGGCCACATGCCGGCCTTCTCGTAGTACGAGGTGACGACCTTGGACCCGGGGGCCATGGAGGTCTTGACCCAGGGCTTGACCTGCAGCCCGCGCTCGACGGCGTTCTTGGCCAGCATCGCGGCCGCCATCATCACCGACGGGTTGGAGGTGTTGGTGCAGCTGGTGATCGAGGCGATGACCACGTGGCCGTGGTCGATCTCGACCTCGGTCCCGTCGATGACGGCCTTGGTCGGGTTGGTCGCACGGTCACCGTTGGTCCGCTGGGCGGAGTGGCTCGGCCGGCCGGCCGTCTCGGAGGCCTCGAGCGCGTCGTGGCTCGGGGCGTCGGAGGCGGGGAAGGTACCGGCGAGCTCGGTGTCGACCGAGGACTTCTCGATGCCGTTGCCGTCGACGACGTAGTTCTTCAGGTCGCCGCGGAACTGCTGCTTGGCCTCGGTGACCGAGATGCGGTCCTGCGGACGCTTCGGGCCGGCGATCGACGGGACGACCGTCGACAGGTCGAGCTCGAGGTACTCGGAGAAGCGCGGCTCGACGGCCGGGTCGAGCCACATGCCCTGCGTCTTGGCGTAGGCCTCGACGAGCGCGACCTGCTGCTCGGAGCGGCCGGTGAGGCGCAGGTACTCGAGGGTGACGTCGTCGATGGGGAACATCGCGGCGGTGGAGCCGAACTCGGGGCTCATGTTGCCGATGGTGGCGCGGTTGGCCAGCGGCACGGCCGCGACGCCCTCGCCGTAGAACTCGACGAACTTGCCGACGACACCGTGGTCGCGCAGCATCTCGGTGATCGTCAGCACGACATCGGTCGCGGTGGCACCGGCCGGGATGTTGCCGGAGAGCTTGAAGCCGACGACGCGCGGGATGAGCATCGACACGGGCTGACCGAGCATCGCGGCCTCGGCCTCGATGCCGCCGACGCCCCAGCCCAGGACGCCCAGGCCGTTTTCCATCGTCGTGTGCGAGTCGGTGCCGACGCAGGTGTCGGGGTAGGCGACGCCGTCGCGCGTCATGGTGACGCGGGCCAGGTGCTCGATGTTGACCTGGTGGACGATGCCGGTGCCCGGGGGGACGACCTTGAAGTCGTCGAAGGCGGTCTGGCCCCAGCGCAGGAACTGGTAGCGCTCGTTGTTGCGCTCGTACTCGAAGTCGACATTGCGCTCGAAGGCGTCGGCCGAGCCGAAGACGTCGATCTGCACGGAGTGGTCGATGACCATCTCGGCGGGCGCGAGCGGGTTGATCTTGGTGGGGTCGCCACCGAGCTCGGCGACGGCCTCACGCATGGTGGCCAGGTCGACGACGCAGGGCACACCGGTGAAGTCCTGCATGATCACGCGGGCGGGCGTGAACTGGATCTCGGTGCTGGGCTGGGCGTCCTTGTCCCAGGACCCGAGCGCGTTGATGTGATCCGCGGTGACATTGCCGCCGTCCTCGGTGCGCAGCTGGTTCTCCAGCAGGACCTTGAGGCTGTAGGGAAGGTCCGCAGAGCCCTCGACCGCGTCGATGCGGTAGATCTCGTAGGACTCGTCACCGACGGTGAGCTGGTCCTTGGCGTTGAAGGTGTTCGCACTGGCCACAGTCGACTCCTCTGTCGTAGTTATCTTGACGTCAAGATAAAACTATCACAGGGCCGTGGACACCGATCCGTCGGCCCGCTGCCGCCCACTCTTCCCCAAAACCGCGCCCTCGTCACGGGGCGAGGGTCTCCCCCTTCGGCTCGAAGGTCGCCACGCACTCGACGTGATGGGTCATGGGGAAGGCATCAAAGGCACGCAGGCCGGTCATCGCGAACCCGAGATCGGCCAGGTAGGCGGTGTCCCTGGCCAACGCTGCCGGGTCGCAGGCGACGTACACGAGACGACGAGGACGAAGGGAGGTCAGCGCCGCCACGACCTCGCGGCCGGCCCCGGTACGGGGCGGGTCGATGACGACGACGTCCGCGCTGGGCGGCAGCAGGTCCGAGCGCGCCGACCGACCCCGGGTGCGGCCGCGACCGTTGCGACCCCCCTTCGATCCCTTGGGCCCCTTGCGGGGAATGCCGAAGAGGTCATCGACCCGACCGGGGACGACGAGCGCCTGCGGCGTCGCCGCGAGGTTGTCGCGCAGGTGATCGACCGCCCGACGGTCGGACTCGATGGCGACGAGCTGCCCGTCCGGCCCGGCCGCCTCGGCGAGCGGGACGGAGAAGAGGCCGACCCCGCAGTACAGGTCGAGCACGCGCTCGCCACCCTGCACGTCGGCTGCGGTGAGCACCGCGTCGACGAAGGCACGGGGGGCGTCCTGGTGGACCTGCCAGAAGCCGCGGGCGTCCACATCCATGGACCGCTCCCCCGCGGGCGTCACGACCCGTTCGGTGATGGTGATGGGCGGGGTCGGCGCATCGGCCGGGACCTCGACGACGACCGTGTCGACCTCGCCCGACGGGACGACGACGTCAAGGGCGCTGATGCCCGCGAGCGCTCCCTTCGTCCCAGCCGTCTCGGCGAGCGTCTCGGTGAGTGCCTCGTCGATGTCGGGGACCGCGATGGGGCAACCGGTCAGCGGGACGATGTCGTGGCTGCGGTGGCGACGCAGCCCGATCCGGCCGTCGGCAACAGCGAACTCGACCCGGGTGCGGTAGCGCAGCCCGTCGGCGTCCTCGAGCGGCTCGACGACGATGTCACGCTCCAGCCCGGCCAACCGCTGCAGCTGCTCGGCGACGACGCGCGCCTTGAGCTCGCGCTGGTGACCCGTGGCCACGTGCTGGAAGTCGCAGCCGCCGCACCCACCGGGACCCGCGACCGGGCAGCGCACGTCCACCCGGTGCTCCGAGGCCTCGGTGACGGCGACGGCGTCCGCGCGCAGGAAGCGGTCACCGGGACCCCCTTCGGTGATCCTGGCCCGGACCCGCTCCCCCGGCAGCGTGTGCCTAACGAAGAGGACCCGACCCTCGTGCCGAGCGACGCAGTGGCCCCCGTGCGCGACAGGTCCCACCTCGACGTCGATCTCGTCGCCCACGGTCAGGTCATCTGCTGCTGGTTCGCTCATGCTCCACCTCGTCGTACGTCGCCCGCCACGGGGCCGTCCATGCGTTCTTCTGCTCCGGCCGAGCTCGCGAGCTGCCAGGGCACCGAGGACACCATGACACCCGGGGTGAAGAGCAGGCGACTGCGCAGGCGCAGCGCCGACTGGTTGTGCAGGGCCTGCTCCCACCAGTGGCCGAGCACGTACTGCGGGATGTAGACCACGACCACGTCGCGCGGGTTGCCCGAGCGGATCGACTTCACGTAGTCGACGACCGGTCGGGTGATCTCGCGATAGGGCGAGTCGAGCGCCTTGAGCGACACCGGGATGCCGCGGCGGTCCCACTCCTCCTGCAGCGCCCTCGTCTCCTCCGGATCCACATCGACCGTGACGGCCTCGAGCCGTGAGGGGCGGGTCGCCGAGGCATAGGCCAGGGCCCGCAGCGCGGGGCGGTGGACCTTGCTGACCAGGACGATGGCGTGCACGCGCGAAGGGAGGAGCTGGTGCTTGGTGTCCCCCTCCGGCACAGAGAGCTCCTCGCTGACGTGCCGGTAGTGGCGGCTGATCGACCCCATGAGCAGGAAGAGGGCGGCCATCGCGGCCATGGCGAAGCCGGCCCCGTGGGTGAACTTGGTGACGACGACGACGAGGAGGACCGTGCCGGACATCGCAGCCCCGACGGCATTGATGGCGCGGCGGCGCATCATCGCGCGCCGCTCGGATCGGTCACTTTCGACGGCCAGGTGGCGGTTCCAGTGCCGCACCATCCCGATCTGGCTGAGCGTGAAGGAGACGAAGACCCCCACGATGTAGAGCTGGATGAGTCTGGTGACGCTGGCGTCGAAGATGAGCACGAGCAGCCCCGCTGCGCCGGCCAGCAGGATGATGCCGTTGGAGAAGGCCAGCCGGTCACCCCTGGTGTGCAGCTGACGTGGCAGGAACCCGTCGCGCGCCAGGATCGACCCGAGCACGGGGAATCCGTTGAAGGCGGTGTTGGCGGCGAGCACGAGGATCAACCCGGTGACGATCGAGACGATGACGACGCCTGCGGGGAAGCCGTCGAAGACGGCCATCGCGACCTGGGCCATGACCGTGTGCTGCACGTAGCCGTCGCCGACGGGCGCACCGTCGCGCAGGAGCTGCTGAGCAGGGTCGTCGGCGATCTTGACGCCCGTCCAGGTGGCCAGGGCGATCATCGACATCAGCATCGTCACCGAGACGGCGCCCATGAGCAGCAGCGTCGTCGCGGCGTTCTTGCTCTTGGGCTTGCGGAAGGCGGGCACACCATTGCTGATCGCCTCGACACCGGTGAGTGCCGCGGCACCAGAGCTGAAGGCGCGCAGCAGGAGGAAGGCCATCGCCAAGGTGCCCAGCTGCTCCATCCCCGGCTCGGGAGCCAGCGTGAGGCTCGCGCTCTCGGCCGAAGGGAGGGTGCCGGTCGTGCGTCGAATGAGGCCCACGAGCGCCATGCCGAGCACCGAGAACATGAAGAGGTAGGTGGGGATGGCGAAGGCCTTGCCGGACTCGCGCACCCCGCGCAGGTTCATCGCCGTGAGCGCGGTGATGAGCAGGACAGCCGCCAGGACCTCATGACCGCGCAGCCAGGAAAAGGCGGCCGCAGCGTTTTGCACGCCCGCGGAGATCGACACAGCGACGGTGAGGACGTAGTCCACGAGCAGCGCGCTCGCCACCGTCAGACCTGCCCTGGGCCCGAGGTTGGTACTGGCGATCTCGTAGTCACCGCCGCCTGAGGGATAGGCGTGCACGTTCTGCCGATAGCTGGCGACGACGACCACCATCACCGCGACGACGCCCAGGGCGACCGGCCACGAGTGGGTCATCGCGAGGGCACCGCCCGCCAGCCCGAGGGTCAGCAGGATCTCGTCCGGCGCATAGGCGACGGAGCTGAGGGCGTCGCTGGCGAAGACGGGAAGGGCGAGCCGCTTGGGAAGGAGGGTTTCGCCGAGATCGTCACTGCGCATGGCGCGACCGACGAGGACGCGCTTGAGGAAACGTCCGGAAGACACCACGTGAGTGTAGGCCCGTCCGAGGAGGGGTACCGTCAACTCGTGCACTTCGTCATCATGGGATGTGGCCGCGTCGGCGCCTCACTCGCTCGTTCGCTCGAACGCATCGGCCACGACGTCGCGGTGGTCGATCAGGACTCTGCGGCCTTCCGCCGACTCGGCAGCGAGTTCAACGGCCGCCGCATCGCCGGTGTCGGCTTCGACCGCGACACCCTCGAGCAGGCCGGCATCCGCGAGGCATACGCCTTCGCCGCCGTCTCCAGCGGCGACAACTCCAACATCCTCGCGGCGCGGGTCGCGCGCGAGACCTTCGGTGTCGAGCACGTCGTGGCCCGCATCTACGACCCCGACCGCGCGCAGGTCTACCAGCGTCTGGGCATCCCCACCGTCGCGACGGTCCGCTGGACTGCTGACCAGGTGCTGCGCCGGATGCTTCCCCAGGGGCAGGCGACGGAGATGACCGATGCGTCGGGCCGTCTCGTCGTCGCGGAGATCCTGGTCTCGTCCGCGTGGGTCGGGCGTCGCCTGACCGCCATCGAGGAGGCCACGGGAGCTCGCGTCGCCTACCTCACCCGACTCGGTGAGGGCATGTTGCCCGGTCCCGAGACGGTCTACCAGGAGGATGACCTGGTTCACCTCGTCATCCGACGGGAGTACGTCCACGACGTCGAGCGCATCCTCGACGGCCAGCCACCGCAGGAGGACTGAGGCATGCGCGTCGCCATCGTCGGAGCCGGGTCGGTCGGCCGGTCCATCGCCCAAGAGCTCCTGCAGAACGACCACACCGTCCTGCTCATCGACAAGGACGCCAACGAGGTCCGGGTGGCCAAGCTGGCCGAGGCCAACTGGCTCTCCGGCGATGCCTGCGAGCTGTCCACGCTGCAGGAGGCGGAGATCCAGTCCTGCGATGTCGTCGTCTGCGCGACCGGTGACGACAAGGCCAACCTCGTCGTGTCGCTGCTGGCCAAGACCGAGTTCGGCGTCCCCCGCACCGTTGCCCGGGTCAACAACCCCAAGAACGAGTGGATGTTCGACGAGTCCTGGGGTGTGGATGTCGCCGTGTCGACGCCGCGCCTGATGACCGCCCTCGTCGAGGAGGCCGTGAGCGTCGGCGATCTCGTGCGCATCTTCGACTTCCAGCAGGGCAATGCGGCGATGGCCGAGATCACCCTGCCCGCGGACAACCCCAATGTGGGGCGGCGGGTCGGCGACATCACCTTCCCCGTCGACACGCTGCTCGTCGGCATCATCCGTGACGGCCGCCCCATCGGGCCGACCGCCGACGACTCCCTCGAAGCACACGACGAGCTGCTGCTGCTCACCACGGCAGAGGCGGAGCCGGAGCTCGAGGCGATGATGCGGCCGGGCGCCAAGGCCCGCCGCCGCACTCCCCTGAGCTGACGCGCACCACCCCGCACGTCCTTGAGGTCGTGCCGATTCTTGTGGGCCGTGGGCGACTCGGGAGGGTGCGGACGAAGGGGGGTCAGTGCGACGCGACGTCGGCCGGCTGGACGAGCTCGTCGTCCGGGTCGATGGGAGTGTTGCCCTTGAGGAGCATGGCGCCCATGACGGCCACCGCGCCGGCCCAGAGCGGCCAGCCGAGGACGACCTTGGAGATGGTCAGCCCGGCCACATTGTCCGTGAGATAGAGCGGACCCATGATGGCGACGCGGATGGCGTAGACGGCCACCAGCACGAGGGTCAGACGACTGCACACCTTGATCGCAGCGGCGTTGCGGCGCCAGCGGAAGGCATCTCCGGCGGCGACGGCAGCCTGGTCGGCGAAGCCGACCATGATCCCGACGAGCGGCCAGCGCAGCAGGACCGACAGGAGCGACCCGACCAGGTACGCGCAGGACGTGAGGATGCCGGGGAGGAACGCGTCCTCGGCGTCACCGGAGCGCAGCGCGAAGAAGGCCGCCAGCCCCGTCGCGATGATCGACCCCAGGACGAACTGCAGGGTCTGGCGTTGCACGAGACGCACCAGTGCGAGCACGACGGTCAGTGCCGCGGCGGCGCCCAGCGAGAGGTTGCGGTCCGTGGTGATCGACCAGGCGATGACGAAGACGAGCATCGGCATGGCCGCCTCGAGCGACCCCCGCAGGCCGCCCAGCGCCTCGCCCAGGCGGTGCCGGATGAGGGCCTCGACCGTCGGGTGGACCGGAGCAGGGATGGCGTCGGGCTCAGCCATGGTGCGGGAGCAGCTCGTACGCGGGGTTGAAGATCGTGGCGGTCCCCCGGGGGCGGCACAGCATTCCGGTGGCCTTGACATAGGCGCCCGGCTCGATCCCGTGGATGCTGCGTCGTCCCAGCCAGACCAGCTGCACAGCGGTCGACCCGTCGAAGATCTCGGCGACGAGTGCGGGGACGGTTGATCGTGGTCGCAGGGTGACCGCGGTGATGGTCCCCGCGACCGTCACCGACTGGCGGTCGGTCTCGTCGGTGATCGGGGCGCACCCGTGGGCCGTCGCTGCCTCACGCAGCTCACCCGCTGCGAGGTCGTCGTCGGAGCGGGCGAGGTCGACGAGCCGGCGCAGCAGGGTGGACATCAGCGGACCTCGGTGATCTCGGGTCCACGCTCGAAGGGCTTGAGGTCATCGGCCGGCTCGTCGACGCCCTCGTCCGCCGCGGACTGCACCTGCGGCGCCTCGGGCATCTGCAGCGGCAGCATCTCGCGAGGCGCGCGGGGGTCCTCGCCACGGGCGATGACCACCGTGCTCAGGACCTCGTCGAAACGTGCTCGCACGTCTTCGTCGACGGCGGCCGAGCCGGAGTAGACCGCCCTCACGAACCATCGAGGGCCCTCGGCACCGGCAAAGATCGCCGGCGCGAAGACCGTGCGGCCCTGCGGCCCCGGCTGGGCCAGTCGGGTCCGCAGCTCGGTGCCGAAGGGTCCCTTGGCCTGCTCGACCGTGCCGCCGTTGCCGGTGATCATCTCGGCGATCTCGTCGCGGATGTCGCCCCAGATGCCCGCAGAGCGAGGCGCCGCGAAGGCCTGCAGCTGCACGGCTGCGTCATCATCGGCGATCTGCACCGCCGTGACGGCGTTGGTCTTCTGGTCGACCTCGAGGCGCAGCTCGGTGCCCGGCGAGGGCCGGAGGAGGATCGATCCGAGGTCGACCAGGGAGTCGGTGTCGGAGACCTCGGAGAGGTCGCGCGGGCCGCGGCTCCGGGTGGTGTCCTCGGTCGTCGACGGCGCGTCAGCGCTCTCGACCGGGGTCGTGGTGTCGGGCTCGGTCGTGGTGTCGGGCTCGGTCGCCTCGTCAGCTGCGTTCTTCTTCTTGCGCCCGAACATCATTCACGTCCTGTCGTCGACTGTGGGCCGAAGCCCCCGCTGGATCCGTGTCCAGTCTCACCCCGCTGGCTGGGTGGAAGCGAATCGACAGGGAGGAACTCCCCTTCGCCCACCTCCTGGAGGACGAGCTGGGCGATGCGGTCCCCCACCTGCACCGTGAAGGACTCGGCCGGGTCGAGGTTGACGAGGTTGACGAGGATCTCGCCCCGGTACCCCGAGTCGATCGTCCCGGGCGCGTTGACGATCGAGATGCCGTGACGGGCCGCGAGGCCCGAGCGCGGGTGGACGAGTCCGACCCAGCCATGAGGCAGCGCAAGCGCCACGCCCGTGGGCACGACCGCACGCTCACCGGGCGCGAGGGTCAGCTCCGCGACGGACGTGAGGTCCGCGCCCGCGTCGCCGGGCTTGGCGTACGAGGGCACGACCGCCTCCCGGTGCAGGAGCTGCACCGGGAGCGTGATCTGACGTGGTCCGTCAGTCACGGGTCACGCAGCGCACTCGGTGCAGACCGGGCCGTTCTTGCCGTCGCTGGCCAGCTGGCTGCGGTGGTGGACGAGGAAGCAGCTCGTGCAGGTGAACTCGTCCGCCTGGCGTGGAACGACCCGCACCGACATCTCCTCACCGGAGAGGTCAGCGCCGGGCAGCTCGAAGCCTTCGGCCATCTCAGTCTCATCGACGTCGACGTTGGAGGAGGTCGCGTCGCCGCGACGGGACTTGAGCTCCTCGATGGAGTCCTCGGACAGATCGTCGTCAGTCTTGCGAGGAGCGTCGTAATCGGTCGCCATCTCTCCTGTTTCCTTGGGGGCTAGAGGGGCTTGAAAAGCTCTGTTGCCGTCGTCAACGCAGCAGGTGCTGGTTTTGTGCCCGGCGCGCCGGATTGTGCCCCATCTACCCGTGCAGCGCCACCCCGAACCGCCTACTGGCCCTTTTGGTCTCCGACCTGCTCGATGGCGACCTGCAGGACGGCCGCCAGGCGACTGTGCAGCCCCGGCGCTCCGGCGAGCGTGAGATCGGCCCTGGGCGCCCGTCCGCGCAGGTCGGAGACCACCGCTCCGGCCTCCGTCGCGACGAGCCACCCGGCGGCCATGTCCCACGGGTTGAGGCCCCGCTCGTAGTACACGTCGAGGCTGCCATCGGCCACCCGGCACAGGTCCAGGGCCGCGCTCCCGAGCCGGCGGATGTCGCGCACCTGTGGCAGCACGTGGGTCAGCACGGCCGCCTGCCACGCCCTCCGGTCGGCGTCGTAGCCGAAGCCCGTACCGCAGAGGGCCTGGCCCAGCGAGGTCTCCGCGACCCGGAGCCGTCGCGGCTCCTCGTCGCCGACCGCGCGCCAGGATCCCCCATCGAGCCAGGCGGTGTATCGCTCCCCCGTCACCGGGTTGACGACCGCGCCGGCGACGGGCTGCCAGCCACCGTCGGTGGTCGGGTCGCCCACGACCGCCGCGACGGACACCGCGTAGGCCGGGATCTCGTAGAGGTAGTTGACGGTGCCGTCGATCGGGTCGACGACCCAGGTGATGCCCGACTCCCCGGTGCGACCGCCGCGCTCCTCGCCGGCGAACCCGTCCTGCGGGCGCAGCCGACCCAGTCGTGCGAGCAGGTGGTCCTGGCTGCGCTGGTCCATGACCGTCACGACATCGGTCGCCGAGCTCTTGGTCTCGGCGACGCCGAGGCTCTCCGGCCGTTCGTCCATGATCAGCTCACTGGCTTCGATCGCGACCGTCAGGGCCGTGCGGGCCAGGTCCGCGGGGTCGATGCCCGGGGGCAGCGTGCGCATGTCAGTCCGATCCGCAGAGCGCAGGGCGGGCCTCGCGCAGGTTGGGGCAGCATCCTGCCGGGCAGACCGCCGGGTGGGAGTCCAGGTCGCGCCAGGTGGCCCGGACCGGCTGCTCGCCGCGTGCATGGGCAGCACGCTCGAGCATGATGTCCACGAGGCCGGCGACGAAGGCGTGGTCGGCCCCCGGGGTCGGGACGCGGGTCATGGCCAGGCCGATCTCGGCCGCCGTGGTGGCGGCCTCGGTGTCCAGGTCGTAGACGACCTCCATGTGGTCGGAGACGAAGCCGATCGGCACCACGACCACGTGCTCGATCCCCTCCTGCACCAGCTCGCGCATCCGGTCGTTGACGTCGGGCTCCAGCCACGGCGTCCGCGGGGAGCCCGACCGGGAGCAGAAGGCCAACCCGGCCGGCAGGTCGGTGCCGAGGACGGTGTCGACCTCTGCCGTGATCGCCGCCGCCACCTCTGCCTGGTCTGCGGAGTACGCACGCCCGTCGCCGTCACCCGGCCCGGAGGTCTCGTCCATCGCGTCCGGGATGGAGTGGGTGACGTAGAGCAGCGCGACCGCGTCGGGACCGACCGCCTCCACGGCCGCTCGGGCCGCGGCGAGCGTGTCCCGAGCCAGCGTGGCGGCGAACCCGGGGTGCTCGCCGAAGGGCCGCACCTTGTCCAGGACGAGCCCAGCCCTCCCTTCGGTCGCCTCGGCGAGCCCCTCCCGGTACTGCCGGCAGGAGGAATAGCTGCGCCAGGCGCTCGTCGGCACGACGAGGATCCGTCGGGCGCCGTCCGCAGTGAGCTCGTCCAGCGCCTCCGGGACGAAGGGGGCGGAGTTGCGGTTGCCCAGCGCCACCGGGAGGGGGCACTCGCGGGCCGTCAGCTCGGCCACGAGGTCCGCGACGAGCCGTCGGTTGAGGGCGGGCAGGGGGCTGACCCCGCCCACGAGGTCGTAGTGGGCCCCGACCTCGACGAGGCGCTCGTCCGGGACGCCGCGACCGGTGGTGACCCGCCGCAGGAAGGGCAGCACCTCGTCGGGGCCCTCGGGACCGCCGAAGGACTGGACCAGCACGGCGTCATACGGGCGAAGAGGGTGCTCAACAGCGTCATCGGACATGAACACAAGGTAGCGCTGCGGCGTGTACGTCCCCGGATCGGACCGAGCAGGTGGCAGAGTCGCCCACGAGGACGATGGACGAGAGGGATCTTTGATGCGCGACCTGCGACTCATCGGGGTGCACGACGACGGCGAGCACCTCGTCGTCACCGACGACGCTGGCGAGGAGTACCGCCTGCGGATCGACGAGCCGCTGCGCGCCGCCGCGCGGCGCGACCGCCCGCGGCTGGGCCAGCTGCAGATCGCCATCGACAACGATGTGCGGCCACGCGAGGTGCAGGCGATGATCCGAGCCGGCGCCAGCGCCGACGAGGTCGCTGCTCGCACCGGGTGGGACCTGGACAAGATCGCCCGCTTCGAGGGCCCGGTCCTCGCCGAGCGCGAGCACATCGCGACGCGCGCCCAGGGCGTGCGCCTGCGTGGCACCAACCAGGCCGGCTCGCCCGAGACCCTCGCTCAGCGTGCCGCCACTCGATTCACCGGCCGTGGCGTCGAGCCCTCGTCGGTCCTCTGGGACGCCTCCCGCAACACCGAGGGTCAGTGGACCGTGTCTGCGACCTTCGCTGCCGGCGGTCGAGAGCGGACCGCGACCTGGTGGTTCGACGTCGCGGGCATGAGCGTCGTCGCCAAGAACGACGAGGCCAAGTGGCTCTCCGAGGCGGACACTCCGGCCGGGCCCGTCCCGACGGCCGTGCACCGCCCCACCGCAGTCTTCGACGTCGAGGTCGAGGAGACCAAGGTCGAGCGGGCCAGCCGAGCCAATACCGACGACCTCATCAACTCCATGCGTGAGCACTCCGGCGCCAAGAGCCGTCGTCGCGGCGGCGCCCGTCGCAAGAGCCGCGCCGCTGAGCCGACGCCGGCCGTGACCGAGGACGCGCTGCCGATCGACGAGCTGCCACCGCCCGCCAGCGGGACGCACCCGCAGGACGACAAGGCCCAGGGCACGACGGTCCAGGACGAGAAGCCCATGGATGACAAGCCAAAGGATGACAAGCCCAAGGATGAGCTGGCACGCGCCGGCGCGCCGGCCCCCAAGGCGGCTGCTGCACCCGTCACTGCCGCTGCACAGGCGCCCTCGCGCACGGCAACCGCACAGGACTCCCCTCCTGAGGCCCCGTCCGCCGCGACCACTGACGATGTCGAGGTCGCGGCCGCACCTGCTGCCGAGATGAAGGCCGAGCACGAGCCTGACGCTCAGCCCGTGGACACGACGCAAGACGACGCGGAGTCGGACGATCTCCCGGAGGACCAGACGACTGAGCCCGGCCCGGGCGAGTCGACCGCGTCCGAGCC
>JAKDKQ010000031.1 GCA_030453295.1 Janibacter sp. | reverse complement strand
GGGGGAGAGGGCGAGTCAGCCCTCGACGGTCCAGGTGTCCTTGCCGTAGAGGAGATCCTGCAGGTCCTCGTCGGTGGCGGACCCGCCAGCGAGCTCGACCGCAGCATCGATCTGCGCGCGGGTCTGGTCGTCGTAGGTGGGGCGGGCGACGGAGCGGAAGACGCCCATCGGCACGTGGGTCATGGACTCGGAGTCCAGGCGGCTGATCGAGAAGGCCTGACTGGGGTCGGTGAGGGTCACGTCGTGGACGACGACCTGGTCGGCCAGGCCACGCGCGGTGACCTCGCCCTCGGGGAGGAAGGTGACGCTGCCGCCGTCGCCGCGCACGAGGAGCTCGCGCTCGTCGTCCTCGCCGATCGCGATGGGCTCACCGTCGCGCAGGTGGACCAGGCGTGCCTTCTTCTGCTCGACGTCCTTGATGAGCTCGAAGGCGCCGTCGTTGAAGATCGGGCAGTTCTGGTAGATCTCCACCAGCGATGTCCCGCGGTGCTCTGCAGCCTGCTTGAGCACCTCGGTGAGGTGCTTGCGGTCGGAGTCCATCGTGCGGGCGACAAAGGTGGCCTCGGCGCCGAGCGCGAGCGAGACCGGGTTGAAGGGGGCGTCGACGCTGCCCATCGGCGAGGACTTGGTGACCAGGCCGGGCTGCGACGTCGGGGAGTACTGCCCCTTGGTCAGGCCGTAGATCCGGTTGTTGAAGAGCAGGATCGTCATGTTGACGTTGCGCCGCATCGCGTGGATGAGGTGGTTGCCACCGATCGACAGGGCGTCGCCGTCGCCGGTGACGACCCACACCGACAGGTCGGGGCGGCTGGTGGCCAGCCCGGTCGCGATCGCCGGAGCGCGTCCGTGGATCGAGTGCATGCCGTAGGTGTCGAGGTAGTACGGGAACCGGGACGAGCACCCGATGCCGGAGATGAAGGTGATGTTTTCCTTCCGCAGACCGAGCTCGGGCAGGAAGCCCTGAACACCGGCGAGGACCGCGTAGTCACCACACCCGGGGCACCAGCGCACCTCCTGGTCGGAGGCGAAGTCCTTGCGGGTCTGCTGTTCACCCTCGGGGAGGGTGGGGACACCGTCGGTGCCGGCGGCCACCGTGGGGATGCCGAGATCGATGCTCATGCCGAGACCTCCTGGAGGGCTGTGTCGATGACCTCGGCCAGATCGGCGACCTTGAAGGGCAGGCCGCGCACCGAGGTGTGGGAGCGAATGTCGACGAGGTACTTCGCGCGCAGCAGCATCGCCATCTGCCCGAGGTTCATCTCGGGGACGATGACGCGCTCGTAGCGCCTCAGGACCTCACCGGTGTTCGCCGGGAAAGGGTTGAGGTGGCGCAGGTGGGCGTGGGCCACGGACTTGCCGTCGGCGCGCAGGCGCCGCACGGCAGCGAGGTTGGGCCCGTACGTCGAGCCCCACCCGAGGACGAGGACCTGGGCGTCGCCGCTCGGGTCGTCGACCTGCAGGTCACCGATCGTGTTGGCGATGCCGTCGATCTTGGCCTGGCGGGTGCGGACCATGTGGTCGTGGTTGTCGGGGTCGTAGGAGATGTTGCCGGTGACCGCGTCCTTCTCGATGCCGCCGACGCGGTGCTCCAGGCCGGGGGTGCCGGGCACCGCCCACGGGCGGGCGAGGGTCTCCTCGTCGCGGACATAGGGGTGGAAGACGGGGTTGCCCTTGGCGTCGACGCCGTTGGGCTCGGTGGCCAGCTCCACGGGGAAGGACGGCAGATCGGCGACGGCGGGGACCTGCCAGGGCTCGGAGCCGTTGGCCAGGTACCCGTCGGACAGCAGGAAGACCGGGGTGCGGTAGGTCGTGGCGATCCGCACGGCCTCGATGGCCGCGTCGAAGCAGTCGGCAGAGGTCTGCGGCGCGATGATCGGCACGGGGGACTCGCCGTTGCGGCCGAACATCGCCTGCAGCAGGTCGGACTGCTCGGTCTTGGTCGGCAGACCGGTGGACGGGCCGCCGCGCTGGACGTCGACGATGACCAGCGGCAGCTCGAGGCTGACGGCCAGGCCGATGGTCTCCGACTTCAGCGCCACGCCGGGACCGGAGGTGGTGGTCACGCCGACGGACCCGCCGAAGGAGGCACCGAGCGCGACACCGATGGCCGCGATCTCGTCCTCGGCCTGCACCGTCGTCACGCCGTGGCGCTTGTAGTTGGACAGGGCGTGCAGGATGTCGCTGGCCGGGGTGATCGGGTACGAGCCCAGGACCAGCGGGCGGGTGGCGCGGTGGGCACCGGCGACCAGGCCCAGGGCCAGGGCCGCGCTGCCGGTGATGTTGCGGTAGGTGCCCGGCGGGGTCTTGGCCGCCGCGACGGTGAAGGGCACCGCGAAGTCCTCGGTGGTCTCCCCGTAGTTCCAGCCAGCGCGCAGCGCGGCGAGGTTGGCCGCGAGGATGTCGGGCTTGGCGCCGAACTTGCTGGCGAGGAAGTCCTCGGTCGACGTGGTCGAGCGCGAGTACATCCACGACAGCAGACCCAGGGCGAACATGTTCTTCGCCCGCTCCTTCTCCTTGCGGGTCAAGGAGTCGAACTCCGCCAGGGCCGCGACCGTGATCGAGGTCAACGGCAGGGCGTGCACGTGCCAGGACTCGAGGGTGTCGTCCTCGACCGGGTTGCTGGTCCACCCGACCTTCTTCAGGCTGCGGGTGGTGAACTCGTCGGTGTTGACGATGATCGTCGCGCCGCGCGGGACATCACCCAGGTTGGCCTTGAGCGCGGCGGGGTTCATCGCGACCAGCACGTCAGGGGCGTCGCCGGGGGTGAGGATGTCCCAGCTGGCGAAGTGCAGCTGGAAGGAGCTGACGCCGGCCATCGTGCCCTGGGGTGCGCGGATCTCCGCGGGGAAATTGGGCAGCGTGGACAGGTCATTGCCCAGCGCCGCGCTGTCGGCGGTGAACCGGTCGCCCGTCATCTGCATGCCGTCGCCGGAGTCGCCGGCAAAGCGGATGATGACGCGATCCTTGGCCTGGGTCGTCGCTGTGCTGCTCATGATGGGTGGTCGTGCCCCTTGCAGGTCGGTCGTGCCGCGAGGAGTCCCCCGGGGCGTCCTTCCATGTTAGGTCGCCCTGAATCCCGCGATCCAGTCGGTCACGTTATGAGATGGATAACGTCGCGTTATGGAGCGAGCGAAGGGGGGCGTGGGTGGCGCTGCCGGCCGGTCCGCCGATGCCGTCGGTCTGGACGACCTGGGGAACCTCCTGTGCCGCGGCGACGGGCTCTTCGGTGACGGGCTCCCTCGCGGAGGTCAAGGACGTCTTCGCGCTCAACGGCGCGCTCTTCGTCGAGCTGACGGAGGCGCTCGTCAGTGCCTGAGCAGCGCGGCCTGGCCCTCGGCGACCCGCAGATCGAGCCGGTCGCCCGGGGCGAGGCCCGCCAGTCGCGGCAGCAGCAGCTCGATCACCGTCGAGGGCTGGTGGTGCCTCGGCTTGGTCTCCGGGTGTGGCCGGTAGACGAGCCCGGTGACCTCGTCGTCATCGCGACGGACCGCGCACTCGACGAAGGAAAAGGTCTCCGGCCCGTGCACATCCGTCCACGCGACGTCGGCGAAGGTCCACCGCGGCGCCCGCAGCACGAGGGCCAGCGGAGCGATGTCCAGGTTGACCGTCGCCATGACGAAGGGGGACAGGTCCAGACCGCGGGCGGCGAAGTGCGGGGCCTGCAGCGCGATCGTCCCGGCGGCGAAGGGGGAGTCGCTCGCCTGCCCCGACGCGACCCCGTGACCGGCGACGACGACCCCCGTCGCCGTCGTGGTCACCGGACGATCTGCGGGGTGAGCGGCGGCTGCCACCACTCACCGTTGTTGGCCTTCACCGCACCGAGGATGTGGATGACCGTCGCGACGACGATGACGAGCGGGTAGGCGAGGAAGCCGATGAGCACGAGCATCAGCACGCTCGAGACCAGCAGCAGGATCGCGGTGATGATCTGCACGTTGAGGCTGTTGGCCGCGTGCTGGCGCACGAAGGGCCCGCGGTCCTTGTACATGAGGTAGATGACCAGCGACCCGACGAAGCCCAGGGTCCCGGCGCTCAGTGGCAGCAGGATCGCGGGGACGACATGGGCGATGGTCCCGAGGTTGCGCTCCTCGGTGGGGGAGAGCGATGCCGGCGTGTAGCCGGGCGGCAACGCGCCGCCGTTCTGCGGGGTCTGGGGCGGGAGCTGTGGGTGCTCGGTCATGGTGTTCCTCCTGGGGTTCCTGCCATGACTCTGCCCTGTCTGCTCCGCGGGGCCAATACAGACCACCGCCGGGCCGAAGGGGGGACATCCCCCCCTTCGACCCGGCGTGGTCGTCGAGAGGTCAGGCTGCCTCGGTGCCTTCCGGTCCCATCGGGACCGTCGGTCCGGGCTGGCCGCTCTTGCCGCGGCTGGACTTGCCGTTGATCTCCTTCGTCGACTGGGCGAGCGTGATCGTCGAGTGCGCGATCGCGTCGCTCATGATGTCGAGCGCCTCCATGTTGATGTTGGTGATGTCGTCGGCGGGGGTGTGGTAGTTCGGGTCGTAGATGATCCCGGCCTCACCGCCGAACTTCTCGACCTCCTCGGGGGTCTTGGTCCCGTCGGCGCCGGTGAAGAGGCCGGAGGCCGGGACGCCCGCGTTGATGAAGGCCGAGTAGTCGCTGCGACCGGAGAACTCCGTGTCCACCCACGCCTGGTCGATGCCGTCGAAGTAGTCGGTGAGGACGTCCTCGGTCTCGGCGGAGCCCGCCGGGACGTCGACGGGTGCCTCGTAGGTCGACTCGTCCGCGTCGTACACACCGATGATGTAGTTGGGCGACCCGATCATGTCGAAGTTCAGGTAGGTCGCGATGTCGTCCAGTGCGGCCGGGTCGTTGTCCTGCAGGTCGGCCACGTAGTGGTCCGAGCCGAGCAGGCCGAGCTCCTCGGCGCCCCAGAAGGCGAAGCGGACCTTGTTGTTGAGCTTGTTGACCTTGCCCAGCTGGACGGCCGTCTCGAGGATCCCGGCGGAGCCGGAGCCGTTGTCGTTGATGCCCGGGCCGTCGCCGACGCTGTCGAGGTGCGCACCGAGCATGACGACGTTGTCGTCACGGCCCGAGTCGGTCTCGGCGATGACGTTGAAGGTCTCGCGCTCCTCCATCGTCTTGGTGAGGACGAGCTTCATCGTCACCGGGCCGGCGGCCATCTTGGCGAGCAGGGCCTGGCCCTCATCCTGGGTGACGCCGGTGGCAGGAGCGCTCTCGGGCTCGACGCCGCCGAGCGTGCCGTTGAGGTCGCCCGTGGTGTTGTTGTAGATGATCACGGCGTCGGCACCAGCCGCCTTGGCGGCGATCGCCTTCTCGCCGAAGGAGCACTCGCCACGGCTGACGAGGGCGATCTTGCCGGCGACGTCCGCGTTGCCGTAGTCACCCGCGGTACAGCCGATGGCGGTCGTCGGGGCAGCCAGCTCGGCCGTGATGCCCTCGGCGGGCGTCGGCTGGCTGTAGGACATCGGGATGCCGTCGACGGTGCGGGCCTCGGGGGAGACCTCCTCGAGGCTGGACTCGTGCACCTCCTCGTAGATGAAGGAGAAGTCCTGCCGCTGCGTCGTGTAGCCCGCGTCCTGCAGGGTCTGCTCGACGTACTGGGCGCTGGCCTCGTAGCCGGGGGTCCCGGCCCCGCGGTTGCCCTCGTGCTCGTCCGCGATGGACTGGAAGGCCTCGAGGTGCTCGTGGACGTTGTCCACGGTGACGGCCTGCGTCATCTTCTTCGAGTTGTTGGGGTTCTTGGCCTGGGCCGGGCCGCTGGCGAGGGTGGTGAGCGCCAGGGCCGCGGTCGCGGCGGCCGCGGTAGCGGCTGCGGTACGTGATCGCACGATGTCTTCCTCCGATGGGTCATCCACCGAGCCCCGTTGCTCGGTCGATGGCATCTGAGGGTAGGGGCGATCGGGCCGGTGTGCAGCGCGAACAGCTCACCGGGTCCGGCGCGCGGATAGGGTGCCGAGCGTGGATGGTTACCTCGTCGTCGCCGGCACGCTCGTCGTGGGCGTGCTCCTCGTCATGGCCGCCTACACCGCGCGGCGCCTGATCGCGCCCTCGGCGCCGACCCGGGCCAAGCTGACGACCTACGAGTCGGGTGTGGACCCGGTCGGGCGCGACTGGGCGCAGACCCGGGTGCGCTACCTCGCCTACGCCTTCCTCTACGTCGTCTTCGCGGTCGATGCGGTCTACCTCTTCCCGTGGGCGCTCGTGCTGCGCACGGACCTGGGGCTCGTGAGCCTGCTCGAGGTCGCGATCTTCATCGGCGTGGTCCTGCTCGGCCTCGTCCACGCCCTGCGCCGTGGCCTGCTGCGGTGGACCTGATGGACGGGGAGCGATGACCACCGACCTGCCGATGCCACGGGTGGGGCCCGTGGGTGCCCATGCCCCCCAGCCGATGAAGATCGTCCTCAACTGGGGTCGGCGCTACTCGCTGTGGGTCTTCAACTTCGGCCTCGCGTGCTGCGCCATCGAGTTCATCGCCGCGTCCATGGCCCGGCACGACTTCATCCGGCTCGGGGTCATCCCCTTCGCCCCCGGCCCACGACAGGCGGACCTCATGGTCGTCTCGGGCACGGTCACGGACAAGATGGCGCCGGCGATCCGCCGGCTCTACGACCAGATGCCCGAGCCCAAGTACGTCATCTCCTTCGGCGCCTGCTCCAACTCCGGTGGCCCCTACTGGGACAGCTACTCGGTGACCAAGGGGGTCGACCAGCTCGTCCCCGTCGACGTCTACGTCCCCGGGTGCCCGCCGCGTCCGGAGGCACTCCTCCACGGGATCCTCACCCTGCAGGACCACATCGCCGCGGAGTCGCTCTCGACTCAGACGCTGCGGGCACGCTACGCCGGGCACCGCACCGCCGGCGCCGGTGAGGTGCGCCGCGGCCTCCTGCGACGCCCGACGAAGGGGGAGTGACGTGACCCAGGAGGACCGCACCGTCTCCCCACCGGAGTGGCTGCGCGCGGCGCGCCACGCCCACGACGCCGGCTTCATCCACTTCGACTGGCTGAGCGCCGTCGACGAGAGCGACCGCGAGGACGCGCCGGGCCTCGACATCGTCTGTCACCTGATCGACCCCGTCCCGACCCCGGAGCGGGACCAGCGCACGCTCCTGATGCGCACGCGGGTACCGCTGGGGGAGAGCCTGCACAGCCTCACGGGTGTCTTCGCCGGAGCGGCCTGGCACGAGCGGGAGACCCACGAGATGTTCGGTCAGGACTTCACCGGGTTCGTCGACGGGACCGGCCTCGGGTTGCGCCCGCTCCTGCTGCCCGACGGCTTCGAGGGGACACCGCTGCGCAAGTCCTTCGTCCTCGCGGCCCGCGCCACCCGGCCCTGGCCCGGCGGCAAGGAGCCCGGCGAGGGGCACTCGACCAAGTCGCCGAGCCGCCGCCGCGTGGCGGCACCCGGGGTGCCCGGGCCCGAGTGGGGGCCGCGAGATCCGCGCGAAGGGATGGACAGGTCTTTACAGTTGCCCGAACTGTAAAGACCTGTAAGAGTCGCGCCATGAGCCAGCCGAGTCCGTACACGCCGGGCGAGATCGCCCATGACGTGCCGGGCCGGGCCGACCACCTCGATCGGGTGGCCGACCTCCTGGCCGTCATGTCCACCCGGCGTCGTCTCGCGGGTCGCGTCCACGTCTTCGTCGGGCCGCGGGGCGTCGGCAAGACCTCACTGCTGCGGGAGATGCAGCGTCAGGCCGAGGACGCCGGACACGCCAGCGTCTTCGTCACCGCTGGCCACGGTGGGCTGGTCGCCACGCTGGTGGAGTCCATCGGTCTCGGCCCGCTCACGTGGCGGCCGGAGGCGCTGGGGGCACGACTGCGTGAGGTGGGTGTGAGCCTGGGTGTCCCTGGGACGCACGTGGAGGCCACCTTCGGCGGGGCCCCTGATCCCACGGTCGTGCGCCGTCTGGAGAGCGTGCTGCGGGCGGTCGCCGCAGAAGCGGTCGAGGACTCGCGGGTCGGAACGGTCCTCTTCATCGACGAGCTGCAGGCCGGTGACCGAGACGGCATCCGCGCGCTGGCCTATGCCTGGCAGCACCTGCAGGCGACGCCCGACGGACTGCCCCTCGCGCTCGTCTGCGCGGGTCTGGGCCACACCGAGGACGTCGTGACTGACGCAGCGAGCTTCGCCGAGAGGTTCGCCTACCGACCGGTCGCCGCGCTGACCGAGGCGGCCACCCGTGAGGCGCTCTCGGCCCCGGCCACGGCACTCGGAGTGGGCTGGGACATGGATGCCTTGTCCGAGGTCGTCGACAATGCGCAGGGCTATCCGTACTTCGTGCAGGTGCACGGGGACGCGGTGTGGCGCGCTGCGGGACGACCTGATGCGGGCGGCAGGCTGACCCACGCCCACGTCCAGCAGGCGCGCGACGGGGTCCGCGACGACCTGGAGGCCCTCTACCGCAGTCGTTGGGCCAAGGCGTCCCCGTCCGAGCAGCGCTTCCTCTCGGCCATGGCTGCCGGTGACGGCGGCAGCGTCCGCCGCGGTGACATCGCCACCGCGCTCGGCGTCCCGACTGAGGCGTTGGGGATGGCGCGCCGATCGTTGATGGACAAGGGGTTGATCGAGGTGGCAGGTCACGGTTTGCTGAGCTTCACCGTTCCGGGCTTTCGTGGTTTCCTGCGTGAGCAAGCGGATCTCGAGGAGGCCGAGGGATGAGCCTGCTCGAGATCTCCCTTCGCTCGCTCGCAGCGCTCGCAGCGGTGCTCGTGCTGCCGCTGGTCGCCGGCCAGGCCGAGCACAAGGTCATGGCGCACATGCAGGGCCGGCTCGGTCCGATGTACGCCGGCGGCTTCCACGGGTGGGCCCAGCTCGTCGCCGACGGGGTGAAGTTCGTGCAGAAGGAGGACATCACCCCCGCTGCCGCCGACCGCTCCGTCTTTCGCCTCGCCCCGGCCGTCGCGCTGATCCCGTACGTCATCGCCATCGCGCTGCTGCCGATCCACCCCGGCCTGGCCGCGGCGGAGGTGCCGGGCAGCGTGCTGCTCGTGCTGGCCGTCATCGGGGTGGGCGTGCTCGGCACGCTCATGGCCGGCTGGGCGAGCGCCAACAAGTACGCACTCGTCGGCGGGATGCGTTCTGCCGCGCAGCTGCTCGCCTACGAGCTGCCGCTGGTGCTGTCCGTCGCCTCGGTCGCGATGGCGGCCGGCACGCTCTCCCTCGCGGGGGTCGTCGAGGCGTGGACGCCGTGGTGGCTCGTGTGGCAGCTGCCCGGGGCGATCGTCTTCCTCATCGCGGCGACGGCGGAGCTGCAGCGGGTCCCCTTCGATGCGCCGATCGCCGACAGCGAGGTCGTCATGGGGCCCTGGACCGAGTACACGGGCCTGCGCTTCGCCTTCTTCATGCTCGCCGAGTACGCCGGCATGGTCGTCATGGGGCTGCTCTTCGGCATCCTCTGGCTGGGTGGCTGGCAGGGGCCCTTCGCCGAACAGCTCGGCTGGCTCTGGACACTGCTCAAGGGGGCGTTGATCGTGCTGCTCATCATCTGGATCCGGGTCTCGTGGCCGCGAATGCGTGAGGACCAGCTGCAGCGTCTGGCCTGGACCGTCCTGGTGCCGCTGGCCCTCGCCCAGCTCGCGCTCACGGCGATCGGAGTGGTGGTGACGACATGAGCAAGGACTTCATCCCCGGCCTCGTCAAGGGCATGGCGACGACCGCGCGCCAGATGATGAGCCCGACCCACACGGCCGAGTACCCCGATGTCGCGCCGGAGCTGCCGGCCCGCTCCCGCGGGGTCATCGCCCTCGTCGAGAGCAACTGCACCTCGTGCATGCTCTGCGCCCGTGAGTGCCCCGACTGGTGCATCCACATCGACTCGCACAAAGAAGAGGTCCCGCCGGCCAACGAAGGCGGCCGCGCCCGGCAGCGCAATGTCCTCGACCGCTTCGCCATCGACTACTCGCTGTGCATGTACTGCGGCATCTGCGTCGAGGTCTGTCCCTTCGACGCGCTCTTCTGGAGCCCGCAGTTCGAGTACGCCGAGACCGACATCCGCGACCTCCTCCACGAGAAGGAGCGCCTGGGCCAGTGGGTCGCCGACGTCCCCGCACCGCCGCAGCTCGACCCCGCGGCCGCCGAGGCGCCCGAGGTGACCGCGGCCAACAAACCGACACGCGGGGGGAATCGCCCGCCGCGTCCCTCCCGAGAACCTGACTCGCGCGGAGAGGCACGATGACGGGACTGGACCTCGCCTTCGCCACCACCGGCCTGATCACCGCGGCCGCCGCCGCGCTCGCCGTCACCACGCGCCACGTGGTGCACTCCGCGCTCTGGCTCGTCGTCACGCTGCTCGGCCTCGCCGGCTGCTATCTCGTCCTCGGCGCCGAGCTCGTCGCCCTCGTCCAGGTGCTCGTCTACGTCGGCGCCGTCGTCGTGCTCGTCATCGTCGCCCTCATGCTCACCCGGGCCCCGATCGGACCACGCGCGGAGCACACCACGGGCCCCGCCCACCGGGTGCTCGCCGCGTGCGTGGGGGCCGGCACGGGCGGGCTCGTCGCGGCCGTGCTCCTGCCGACCGCTGCGCGCACCCCGGTGCGCCCCGGTGGGAGCGAGGAGCTGGCCCGGCAGATCTTCTCCACCTGGGTGTGGCCCTTCGAGCTGCTCTCGCTCCTGCTGCTCGCCGCACTCGTCGGCGCCTTCGCCGTCGCCGGGCTGACGACCTCGCAGGAGGGGACGCGATGATCCACACCGCCGGGCCCTACCTGCTGGCCAGCCTGCTCATCGGCCTCGGGCTCTACGGGATCCTCGCTCGCCGCAATGCGGTGCTGATGCTCATCGGTGCCGAGCTGGTCCTCGGTGGCGGCGGTCTGCTGCTCGTCACGGCCGGGGCACTCGGCCGCGACCTGTCCTGGTCGGGGCAGGTGCTCACCCTCTTCGTCATCACCATCGCGGCCGCCGAGGTCGTCATCGCGCTGGCCGTCATCGTCGCCGCCTATCGCCGCCACGGGCACATCGACCTCACGCAGGACGCCGGCTGATGGCCTGGGCACTCCTCGCACTGCCGTGCCTGACCGCGGCGCTCACCCTCGCCATCGCGCGCCGGGGCTCACTCGCCGCCGTCGTCGCCGTGCTGGGCGGCACCGCCACCCTCGTCCTGTCTGTCGTCGCGCTGGCCGGCGCACCGGCAGGGGCGCGCGGAGCCCCCTTCGCCGAAGGGCTGGGGAGCGGGCCGGGGGCCACGCTCGGAGGCATCGACCTGCCGCTCACGCTGGCGCTGTCGGCGACCAGCGCCTTCCTGGCCCTGGTGGTCGCCCTCGTCACCGTCCTGGTGCAGACCTACTCGGCCTGGTACCTCGCCGACGACGACCGGCGCGGGGTCTTCCACGCGACGATCGCCCTCTTCGCCGCGGCCATGCTCCTCGTGATCCTGTCGTCCGATCTCATCCTCACGGTCGTCGGCTGGGAGGTCATGGGCTGGTGCTCGTACCTGCTCATCGGGCACTGGTCCCGGCGGGAGGCGCCGCGACGGGCGGGCCATGCCGCCTTCATCGTCACCCGGATCGCGGACATCGGGCTGCTCCTCGGCGTCGCCGTGCTCATCGCCGGCGCCGGGACCACCGGTCGTGCCGAGGTCATCGCGCACTGGACCTCGGCCGTCGCCGACCCGGCCACGCGCTCCACCGCTCTCGTGCTCATCGTCATCGGTGTCCTGGGCAAGTCCGCGCAACTGCCCTTCCACCACTGGCTGCTCGACGCCATGGAGGGCCCGACCCCGGCGTCCGCGCTCATCCACGCCGCGACCATGGTCGCCGCCGGGACCGTCGTGCTCACCCAGCTCCTGCCGCTGCTGCTGCGTGCCGACCCCGCCCGCGCCCTGCTCGGGCTGTCCGTCGCCGCCACCATGGTGCTGGCAGCTCTGTGTGCCCTCGTCGAGCCCGACCTCAAACGACTGCTGGCCTGGTCGACGATCAGCCAGGTCGGGGTCATGCTGGCGCCGCTCGCCGCCGCCGGCGCGGGCCCGACCACCGGAGCAGCCCTCGGACACCTCTACGGCCACGCGATCTTCAAGGCGCTGCTCTTCCTCACCGTCGGCTGGCTCGCCGTGACCCGCGGGTCGACGGCCGCCTCCGCACTCGTCGGCAGCGGCCGCTCGCACCCGGTGGCCCTGGTGGCCTGGGGTGCCGGTCTGGTCTCCCTCGCCGGACTGCCCCTCGTCCTCGGCGGGCTGACCAAGGAGCACGTCATCGCTGCGGTCGGCGACGACATCGGAGCGCGCGGGCCGGTGGCGCACCTGGTCCTCGGGTCGCTGCTCGTCACGGCGGTGCTCACCGCTGCCTACGCCACCAGGGCCCTGCTCGTGGTCGTCCTCGGAGCGGACCAGCGAGTGCGCTCACGGGCGGTCATGCCGGCCGCGGTGAGTGGGATCCTCGTCGTGCTCGCCGTCGCCAGCATCATCGGTGGCCTGGCTCTCGGCGGGCGGTTGCCGGACGCAGGTCACGTGCCGCTCGGCCTCTTCGCGCTCGTCCTCGCCCTCGTCCTGCTCGGCATCGGGATCGGGTACGCCCTCCACCACATCAGGATCCAGGACCGCCTCGTCGAGGGGCGCGTCGGCCGGGCCGTCGGAGCCGGTCTCGGGATCGGCGCCGTCCAGCAGGCCGTCGTCGTCCGGCCGGTCCTCGCGCTGGCCCACCTCGTGGCCTTCCTGGACCGTGAGGTCATCGACACCTACGTCCGCACCGCGGCGTGGGGCGTCCTCGGGATCGGGGACGCCGGGACGGCGGCACACCGTCGCTCGCGCCCCGCGTCCGGTCTTGCACTCCTCGGAGGCGGCCTGCTGGCCGTCGGGCTCGTCACGGCCGTCGTCCTCCTGGGGGCATCGTGATCGCCCTCGCCTGCGTCCTGCCACTCCTCGTCGGGACCGTGCTGCTCGGCGGAGGCACCGAGCTGTCCGGCAGGACCGCCTCCCGCGCCGGGCTGGTCGGCGCCCTGGCCACCCTGGTCCTCGTCGTCATCGCCTGGAGCACCCACGCGGTCGTCGACATCCCGTGGCTGCCCGCCCTGGGTCTGCACATCCACCTGGGCCTCGACGGCATCAGCGGACCCCTCGCAGTCCTCGCCGCCGCCGTCACCGCCGCGGCCACCCTGACGACCTGGGGGGAGCGCCCCCGTGGCGGGAGCGAAGCGACCTTCGCCGGATGCCTCCTGCTCACCCTCGCCGGAGCCATCGCGACCTTCGCAGCTCGTGACGCCCTGCTCTTCGTCGTGGCCTTCGAGCTCGTGCTCATCCCGATGTGGGTGCTCATCACCCGCTTCGGCGACGACCGCGACCCCGAGGCGCGCCGGGAGGCCGGCGCCCGCTTCGTCCTCTACACCGGCTTCGGCTCGACCCTGATGCTCCTCGGGGTGCTCCTGCTCGTGACTCGCGCCGGGACCGCCGACCTCGGCGCGCTCGCAGCCGCTCGCGGAGACGGGCTCGGCACCGGGGTCCAGGTGACCATCGCCGTCCTGCTCACCCTCGGTCTCGCGGTCAAGGTGCCCGTGTGGCCCCTGCATTCCTGGCTGCCGCTCGCCCACACCACGGCGCCGACCGCCGGGTCGATGCTCCTGGCGGCCGTCCTGCTCAAGATGGGCACCTACGGTCTGGTGCGGCTGCCCCTGGCGACCGTGCCCGACGGCTTTGCCCAGATCGCGCCCGTGCTCGCCGTGTGCGGCAGCATCGGCATCATCTGGGGCGGCCTCGTCTGCCTCGTCGAGCGCGACCTCAAGCGCCTGATCGCCTGGTCGTCCATCGCGCACATGGGCTTCGTCGC
>JAKDKQ010000265.1 GCA_030453295.1 Janibacter sp. | reverse complement strand
GCGCCGTTGCCGATGATGCCGACGTTGCCGTCGAGCTTGACGTAGTTGAGGCCCTTGGCCTTGGCCTTGGCCTCGAGCGGGTCAGCTGCTCCCTTGTCCTCGAGGGCAGCGTGGTCGGGCTGACGGAAGTCGGCGTTCTCGTCCAGGGTGACCTTGCCGTCGAGCGCGACGATGTCGCCCTGCTCGGTCTTGACGAGCGGGTTGACCTCGACGAGGGTGGCGTCCTCCTCGCGGTAGACGACCCAGAGCTTCTTGATCGTCTCGGCGATCGCGCCCTTGTCGGCCTCGTCGAAGCCCGCGGCGTCGACGATCTCCTTGGCCTTGGCGTCGTCGATGCCGACATTGGGGTCGACCGCGATGCGAGCCAGCGCCTCGGGGCGCTCGACTGCGAGCACCTCGATCTCCATGCCGCCCTCGACGGAGCACATGGCCAGGTAGGTGCGGTTGGCCCGGTCGAGCAGGATCGAGAAGTAGTACTCCTCGGCGATCTGCGCGCCCTGGGCGATCATCACCTGGTGGACCGTGTGGCCCTTGATGTCCATGCCCAGGATGGCCTCGGCGTGAGCCTCGGCCTCGTCGGCGGTCTTGGCGACCTTGACGCCACCGGCCTTGCCGCGGCCCCCGGTCTTGACCTGGGCCTTGACGACGGTGACACCGCCGCTCTTTTGACCGATGCTCTCGGCGGCGGCTCGCGCCTCCTGCGGGGTGGTGGCGACGGCGCCGGCAAGAACCGGGACACCGTGCTTCTCGAACACGTCGCGTGCTTGGTACTCGAAGAGATCCACGAGGTTGATTCCGTCCTCTGCTGTGGTAACGGGGTGCGGGTCGAGACTATCCCCAGCGCGCAGGCGGAAGCACCTCCGGTCATGAGACGGGCACCACGGCGATCGTTGAAGCGTTGATCACAGACTCGTCACGACCCTTCACATCAGGTCGCCCTTCGGGGTTACCCTCGAGTCACCATGGCCCCGCAGACACGCACGGTGACCACCACCGTTCCGAGGAGCGGCCCGGCAACGACGCCGGCCCGCCTGCGAACCGGTGTGTGCCAGCAGCTGCGCCAGATGGCCACGGTGCAGGCAGCGGTCTTCGCGGCCGTCGAGGTGGTCTGGGCGACGACCCACGTCTCGCTCTACCCCTTCGGCGCCCGGGCTCCGCGGCGCGGAGGGCCACGGCACGGTTATCGCATCGAGCACCTGAGCCCGGTGCAGCGCGGACGGCTCGTCACTGATGTCACCGAGGCCGGCACGCCGATCCTGCTGCTGCACGGCATGGCCGACAACCACTCGATCTTCACCCTCCTGCGCCGGGGGCTGCTGCGCCGTGGGTTCAGCCGGGTCTTCTCCATGAACTACTCGGTGCGCACCAAGGACGTGCGCACCGCCGCGGCCCAGCTCGCCGAAGAGATCGAGGCGATCGCCGCGGAGACCGGCTTCGAGCGCATCCATGTCGTCGCGCACAGCCTCGGCGGTGTGGTCGCCCGTTACTACGTGACGCGTCTGGGCGGTGACGAGCGGATCCACACGCTCGTCACCCTGGGCTCCCCGCACGGAGGGACCCTGCTCGCCCACCTGGTGCCGGCATCACTGCTGCGGCAGTTGCGGCCTGGCAGCCCCTTCATGCGTGAGCTCAACCAGCCCGCCCCGGGGTGCCGCACTCGGATCATCGCCTTCTGGTCCGACACCGACGAGGCGGTCGTGCCCGCCGTCAACGCCTCCCTCCATCAGGAGGGCGTCGACAGCACCAACATCCGCCTGCGGGGCATCGGTCACCTGTCGCTGCCGATCCTGCCGAGCGTCGTGCACCAGATCGCGACCCGGCTGACCCAGCTCGACAGCGAGGGCACACCGACTGCCTCGGTCACGGACATCAGCGCTCGACTGGCCTGATCGTCGAGCCGGCCGGCTCGACGGCCGCGTGGTGCCGGTCACCTCAGTTTTGCATAACGAAAAGGTCACGCTAGGGTTTCGGAGATTTGTCCACGACCCCCTGCGAGGACGTCCTCTTCATGTCTGACTACTCCGGACGGCATCGGCCGCCCACCCGCGCTGAGCGGCGCGCCATCGAGCGCTCCTCGCGCCTGCCCAAGAGCTTCGGCCCCGCCTACCTGATCCCCACGGCTGCGGCGGCCACCTTGGTGCTGACGGCGGCTGGCGCGACTGCCGCCCAGTCCTCCTCCTTCACGGGTGCGTCAGCGGCCACGCAGGCCCGCGGCGCCCTCCTCTCCCCGAGCCAGGACCAGGACACGGCCTCCTCGCTGCTGTCCGACCCCGCACTGGGCGAGAGCGCCCGCGAGGAGGTCGCCGCCACCGCTGAGGAAAAGAGCGGTCTGGCCACCCGCCGACAGGCCGCCTCCACTTCTGTCGCCAAGGACCAGGGCCGCACGCAGGAGCGCAAGCGCGCCGCCCGCGACAAGGCCCGCGCGGAGCTGGCCGCTGACAAGAAGGCAGCCGCCAAGAAGCGCCAGTCGGCGTCCTCGACGAAGGACTCCACGTCGACCGAGTCCACCTCCTCCGAGTCCTCGGGCACCACGACCGTGGGCGCTCAGAGCTGGGTCAAGCCGCTCGACAACGCCGTCTTCACCTCCCCCTTCGGTCCTCGATGGGGCAAGCTGCACGCCGGCCAGGACTACGCGGCGCCGGTCGGCACGCCCCTGAAGGCGCTCAGCAGCGGCACCGTCGTCGGCGCTGGTCCGATGAGCGGCTACGGCATCTACATCGACATCAAGTACTGGGACGGCACGGTCGTCCGCTACGCCCACATGAGCTCGTTCAGCGCCAGCGTCGGCCAGCAGGTCGCCCCGGGTGACGTCGTCGCCCTCTCTGGCAACACCGGGCGCTCCACCGGCCCCCACCTCCACATGGAGATCCACCCCGGTGGCGGCGCTCCGATCAACCCGGCAGGCTGGCTGGCCGAGCGCGGCATCGGCTGACCTCTCAGCTCCACGACGAAGGGGGCCCGCAGGCCCATAGCGCGTCGGGCCCCCGTCGGGTGTCCCGGTGGGCACGCCGCACGGCGTTTCGAGGGGGGCATAGCGCAGCAGCAGACGCTTGACGCCGTCCTCTCCCCCGAAGTCGACGTGCGCCATCGACTTGTCGCCCTCGCCCTCGACCCGGATGACCGTGCCGAGGCCGAAGCTGTCGTGCGTGACCTTGTCGCCGTCAGCCAGGGCGATGACCGGCCGGTTGCCCGGTGAGCGCACGCCGGGACGGGCCGCGAGGCGGGCGACTGCGGGCTGGCGACCATCCCGGGAGGTGCCCCCACCGAAGCCACCGAGCGGCGGGCCGGTGCGCTCCCACTGCACCAGGTCAGCGGGGATCTCGTCGAGGAAGCGGGAGGCCGGGTTGTACTGCGGCGTGCCAAAGGCACTGCGAACCGCGGCGCGGGAGAGGTGCAGCCGCTCGCGGGCCCTGGTGATGCCCACATAGGCCAGGCGGCGCTCCTCCTCGAGCTCGGTGTCGTTGGCCAGGCTGCGCTGGTGGGGGAAGGTGCCGTCCTCCATGCCGGTGAGGAAGACGACGGGGA
>JAKDKQ010000030.1 GCA_030453295.1 Janibacter sp. | reverse complement strand
ACCACGAGGTGGGCGGCGCCCTTCGTCGTTCGCTGCGTGTCGTACTGCAGTTCGCCGAGATGGCAACGAGACCTACGGCATCTCGGCCGACCGAACCGCGAACTGCAGTGCGACACACCCCTAGTCGCCCGGCCCGCGGCGCAGCCCTCCGCATCCTGCGCACGATCATCTGGCGTGAGTCCGGCACCCACCCCGAGGTTCGTCCGAGACGACCTGAGCGACCCTCCGGAGCACTGGACCCGTCGACCCGCAGACATGCGTCAGCCCCGGCCATTCGGCCGGGGCTGACGTCGTCACGCAGGATCAGCTCAGAAGAGCGGGCCCGTGACGGTGAGGCCGAGCTCGGGGACCATCGCGAAGAGCGCGAAGAGCGCGAGCGCCCCACCCGCCAGCGACAGGGTCTTGTTGAACTGGACCTGCTCGTTCATGCGGGCCTCGCCCTCTGCCGCCCAGAACTTGTGCATCAGGAAGGCGATCGGCGCGACGGCGACGAGGATCAGCAGGGCCCCGAGGTCGCCCCACACGCCGAGGATGACCGACAGCGCGCCGACGAGCATGAGCACGCCCGAGACGATGACGCTCAGCTTGGCCGCCGGGACACCGACGGACTTGGCGTAGCCCGCCATCGCGTCACTCTGGGTCAGGTGGCCGATGCCGGACGCGATGAAGATTGCGGCGAAGAGGATGCGGGCGATGAGGACGATGACGTCCATGAGAAGACCTCCGAATACTTGACGTTTTAACTATCGAAGGTCTCAAGCCTCACCGACTCCGCAATCTTCCCCGCTCGATCGTGACCTCCGTCACCATGGAGCGGACCCTGGCGCCCGTCAGCCGAGCCCCTCCTCCTTGAGGAAGTCCGCGGCCACCTTGTCCGGGTCCTCCTTGTCGATGTCGGTGCGCTTGAGCATCTGCGACAGCTTGTCGGTGGTGAGCTTCGTCGAGACCTCGTCCAGGGTCTCGGCGACCTGCTCCTTGACGTCATCGCGCACGAGCGGGACGACATTTTGGCTACCAAAAAGCTTCTTGGTGTCCTCGAGGACGACGAAACCGTTGTCCGCGATCGCCGGGTCCGTGCTGAAGATGTTGGCCGCCTGGATCTGACCGTTCTTGAGCGCGCCGTTGGTGGCCTGGCCGGGCTTGAGCGGCCGGAAGCTCTTGAACTCGATGCCGTAGGACTCCTTCAACCCGGGGATCCCCTGGGACCGGGTCTTGAACTCCGACGGCGCACCCAGCGTCATCTCACCGGCGACCTTGCTCAGGTCCTCCATGGTCGTGAGGGACTTGCTGTCCGCGGTCTCCTTGGTGACGACGATGGAGTCCTTGTCCTCGGCCGCCGACTTCTCCAGGACGCTCATCCCCTCGGGCAGCAGGTCCGCGAGGGCGTCGTAGGTCTTGTCGGGGTCGGTCTCGGCGAACTCCTTGTCGTAGTACAGCGCCAGACCGCCGGTGTACTCCGGCAGGACGTCGACCGAGCCCTCGTCGAGCGCCTTGAGGTAGACCTCGCGTGAGCCGATCCCCGTCTTGGTCGTGGCGTTGACCCCGTCGGCCTTGAGCGCGCCGGCATAGATGTGCGCGAGCAGGATCGACTCGGAGAAGTCGGCGGAGCCGACGACGATGTCGCCGGAGGCCGCGTCACCCCCTTCGCTCGAGGAGGAGCTGGAGAGCGGGTCGCCGCCTCCACCACAGGCGGACAAGCCGAGCGCGCCGGCCATGGTGAGCGCGAGTGCGGCAGTGCGCACCCGTCGACGGGGGTGGATGGTCGAGCTCATGTGGATCCTCCAGCGGGAGCGGTGCGGTTGGGTTCGGACGGGCGAAGGGGGCGAGTGCGGCCGGTGAGTCCCGGGGAGACCACGAGACGTTCGAGGAGCGCGAAGGGGGCGTCCAGCGCGAGGGCGAGGACGGCCACGAGGAGTGCGCCGCCGGCCGTGCTCGCGTAGTCCTGCGTGGCGAGTCCATCGATGAGGAATCGTCCGAGACCCCCGAGGCCCACATATGCGGCGACGGTCGCGGTCGCCACGACCTGCAGGACGGCGGCGCGCAGGCCCGAGATGAGCAGTGGCAGGGCGATCGGCAGCTCGACCTTGACCAGCACCTGCACGCCGGTCATGCCGATCCCACGCGCGGCGTCGCGCGCTGCCGGATCGACCGCCTCGACCCCCGCGTAGGTCCCCGAGAGGATCGCCGGGATCGCGAGCAGCACCAGGACGATGACGCTCGGGACGAGGAAGGCCGTGTCGCCGGGCAGCACGGGCAGGAGCACGAGCGTCAGTGCGAAGAGCAGGCCGAGCGTGGGCACCGCGCGCAGTGCGTTGGCCGCTGTGACGAGCCAGCGCCCTCGGCCGGTGTGGCCGATCCACAACCCCAGCGGAATGGCGATGACGGCCGCGATGACCAGGACCAGGAGCGTGTAGCCGATGTGCTCGAGCAGCCGGGCGAGGATGCCGTCGGCGCCCGACCAGCTCGCGCTGCTCGTCAGCCAGTCGATGATCGACCCGATCATGCGGCACCTCCCTGGCCCGCGCGACGCCACGGCGTGAGCGCCCGCTCGAGCAGTCGGATGGCCAGGTCGAGGACCAGCGCGAGGAGGACGCAGCCGAGGATGCCCGCGACGAGCTCGCCACCGATCGCCCGGTTGTACCCGTCGACGAGGAGGTCGCCGAGCTGGTTGACCCCGATGAGGGAGGCGATGGAGACGATCGAGACATTGCTGACCGCGGCCACCCTCAGACCGGCTGCGATGACGGGGACGGCCAGCGGCAGGTCGACCCCGAAGAAGCGTCGCACCGGCGTGTAGCCCATGGCCGTCGCGGATCGAGCGACCTCGTCGGGCACCGAGCCGAGGCCGTCGACGACGGAGCGCACGAGCAGGGCGATCGTGTAGATCGTCATCGCGACGACAACATTGATCGGGTCGAGGATGCCGGTGCCCAGCAGGAGCGGCATGAGGACGAAGAGCGCCAGCGAGGGGATCGTGTAGAGCAGCCCGGCGCCGACGATCACGGCGCCGCGCAGCCGGCGGTGACGGTTGGCCAACCACCCGAGCGGAAGGGAGATGAGCAGCCCGATCACGAGCGGCACGCCGGCGAGCCACGTGTGCCGCAGGGTGAGCGACACGATGTCGTCGAGGTGGTCGAGGATCCAGCTCATGTCACGACGCCGGGTGAGAGATGGGGTCGCCGGGGTCGCTCGGCCGCTCCCGGGTCTCGATCACGGACAGGACCTCGGTGGCCCGGCAGGTGCCCGCGAGCGCACCGTCGCCGTCGATGACCACGCCACGTCGGCTCGGTGAGGACAGTGCGGCGTCCAGGACCAGCCGCAGGGGGCCGTCCACCCTCGCCAGGGTGCCACCGAGCGCCAACGCCCGCTCGTCGATGCTCCCTTCGCCTGGCAGGTCCGCGGGTCGCGCCCACCCCTGGGGGTGACGGCGATCGTCGACCACGAGGACCCACCCATCGCTGCCCGCTCGTGCGGCCGCCTCGGAGACTGTCGCGCCCAGGCTGACCGTCGGCTCGTCGTGGAGGGGGACGCGAGCACTGTCGAAGCCGAGCGCACGATAGCCACGATCGCGCCCGAGGAAGTCGGCGACGAAGTTGTCCGCGGGGTGGGCGAGGAGCTCGGCCGGTCGGGCCAGCTGGGCGATGCGCCCACCGACCTGCAGCACGGCGACGTGGTCACCGAGCTTGATCGCCTCGTCGATGTCGTGGGTGACCATGACGATGGTCTTGCCGAGCTCACCCTGCAGGCGGAGGAACTCGTCCTGCAGCTGCTCCCGCACGACCGGGTCGACGGCGGAGAAGGGCTCGTCCATGAGCATGACCGGCGGGTCGGCCGCGAGCGCACGAGCGACACCGACGCGCTGCTGCTGCCCCCCGGAGAGCTGGCTGGGGTAGCGCCGTCCGAGCGCCGGGTCGAGCCCGACGAGCTCGAGCAGCTCACGGGCTCTGGTGATCGCCTGCTTCTTGGGAGTGCCGAGCAGCAGGGGCACGGCCGCGACATTGCGCTCGACCGTGTGGTGGGGGAAGAGGCCGCCGTGCTGGATGACATAGCCGATCCCGCGGCGCAGCTGCGCGGCATCCATGGCCAGGACGTCCTGGCCGTCGATCGTCACGGACCCGGAGGTCGGCTCGATCATCCGGTTGATCATCCGCAGGGTGGTCGTCTTGCCGCACCCGGAGGGCCCGACCAGCACCGTGATGGCGCGGTCCGGCGCGGTGAGGCTGAGGTCGTCGACGGCAACCGTGCCGTCGGGGTACTGCTTCGTGACGCCGTCGAGCCGAATCATCCGGCACCCGTCCCATCCGATCGCGCGGGCAGTGACTCCGCGTGGGTTTCCAACCTATCCCGCGAAGACCGCCAGCACCTCTGCACGGGAGACGTCTTCCAGCGAGTCGTGACGCCAACGCGGCTGCCGGTCCTTGTCGACGAGCAGGGCGCGCACCCCTTCGTCGAAGTCGCCGCGCACCAGCAGACCGCGCGCGACGAGCGTGTCGGTCTCCAGCACCTCGCGCACCGACCCTGCGTGCTCGGCCCGGCGCAGCGCCTCGAGGGTGACGGCGACGGACAGCGGCGAGCGAAGGGAGATCTGCTCGGCTGCAGCGCGGGCGTCCGGGTGGTCGTGGGCGCGCAGACGACGCAGGATCGCGGCCGGGTCGTCGCCGACATAGCACTCGTCGATCCAGTCGTGGGCAGCGGCGAGGGCGCTGCCCTCGCTCGTCGCCGCTCCGGCGGGTACCGCCTCCACAGGGCCACCGGCCGCGACCGCCTGGACGAGCTCCGGCAGACGCGCGTGGTCGACGACGGCATCGGCGAGGCCGAGGTGCACCGCGTCGGCGCCGGTGAAGGTGGCGCCGGTCATCGCGACGTGGGTGCCTGCCTCCCCCGGGGCCCGGGCGAGCAGATAGGTCGCAGCGACGTCGGGGAAGAAGCCGATGATCGTCTCGGGCATGGCGACGCGTGAGCGCTCGGTGGCCCAGCGAGCGGCGGCAAACATGGAGATGCCGAGCCCACCACCCATGACGATGCCGTCCATGAGGGCGATGACGGGCTTGGGGTACTCGGCGATCTGCGCATCCAGGACGTACTCGTCGGCCCAGAAGTCCACTCCCCCACTGGTGCCCGCCAGGTGGGCCTCACGGACGACACGGACGTCACCTCCTGCGCAGAGCCCCCGCTCGCCGGCACCCTCTATCGAGACCACGGCCACCGCGTCGTCCTGCGCCCAGGCAAACAGCTGCGCGCGGACCGCCACGACCATGTCGCGGGTCAGTGAGTTGATGGTCCGGGGCCGGTTGAGCAGGATCCTGCCGAGGGATCCGTCGACGGCGAAGAGCACATCGACGGTGCCGGTGGGCCCGGGAGCGAAATCGGTCATGGGCGACACCTTGGCACACGCTCCTGACTGGTGAGTAGCAGGCTGGCACACTGGCTCGCGATGACGACTGACGGGGCGAGGACACGCTGGGGGACGGCGGCGGCGCGGGCCAGCCTGACCGTCCTGGTCCTGTGCGTGCTCGCGGTCGTCCTCATGCACCTCAAGGGCGGACGCACCAGCCTCGGGGTGGTCCTCGCGGGTGGCCTGCCGGTGATCCTCCTCGTGGCGGTGGTCGCGGCCCTGCTGCCGTGGCGGCATCACCGGTGGTGGCGGCTGGCGCTCGTCGCAGGCCTCCTGGCCAGTCAGGTGTCACTGCTCGACCACCTGGTCGCCGATGGCCGTCAGGCACCGCCGGGCTCCCCCACGATCACCGTCGCGACGCTCAACACCGCGTGGGCCGGCCCCACCGACGCGGAGCTCGTGGACCTGGCGGAGGGCGCCGACGTGCTCGCGCTCCAGGAGTGGGCGCCGGACCGCACCGGGGGCCTGGGCCGGGCGCTCGGTCCGCAGTGGCGGCTGGCCGACAGCGACCACGACGACTACATCGGCGCCGATGTCGACGTATGGGTCCGCGCTCCCTGGCGGGTGGTCGCGAGCGAGCCGCTCGCCGGCCGACAGCCGGGAAGCATCCTGCGGCTGCGCTCGGGTGACACCACGGTGAGCGTCATCGGCACCCGCCTGCAGAACCCGGCCTTCTTCGCGGCCGAGCGGTGGGGCGAGGGGCTGGACTCCCTTCGCACCGCCACGCAGCGGACCGACGGTCCGGTGGTCGTGCTCGGCGACCTCAACGCCCCGCCGAGCGCGGTCGCCTTCCGCGACTTCGTGCGCCGCAGTGGCGTGCGCGACTGCACCACCCAGCTGGGCGCGGGCTTCCCCGGGACCTGGGGACGCACGCGGGGCGCCAGCTTTGCCCCCGTGCCCATCGACCACGTCCTGACCCGTGACGCGACCTGCACCGATCTCGTCGTCACCCGCGAGCGCGGCAGCGACCACCGTGCCCTCACGGCGACGGTGGCGCTGGACTGATCAGGCGGCCGCGCCGTCGATGCGGGCGAAGGGGGCGGCGGCCTCCAGCTCGAAGGCCAGCTCCAGCAGGAGACGCTCCTGGCCCTTGCGGGCCGAGAGCATCACACCGATCGGACGGCCGTCGTCGGTGCGACCGAGCGGCAGCGAGATCGAAGGCTGACCGCTCGCGTTGTGCAGCGGGGTGAAGCCGACGTATGGAGGCAGTCGGCTGAAGTGGGTCTCGAAGTCGAGGTCGCCGGACAGGTATCCGATGCGGGGGGTGGTGTGCGCGAGCGTCGGGGTGAGGACGAGGTCTGCGGCCGCGGGGAAGAGCCGGTCCGCGGCGAGGCCGGTCAGGCCGAGCCGAGCGATCGCCAGCGGGAGGCGGTACAGGCGCTTCTTGGCACGAGCCGCCAGACCGAGGGTGAAGGGATCGAGCTGGCTGGCGTCGAAGCCCTTGCCGTAGATGCTCGCTCCCTGCATGGCGGAGCTGAGCGCCAGCAGGCCCCAGTAGTCCTCGAAGTCGGTCTTGAAGAACTCGGGAACCGCGACATCGAGGTCGGGGTCGACGGTGTGACCCAGGCTCTCCAGCAGCCGGCCGGCCGCCTCGACGGCCTCTCGGGTCTGCGGGTCCGTGGGGGGCACGAGAGGCGAGTCGACCATCATCCCGATGCGCAACCGTCGCGCGCCCGGCCCCTCGACGAGACCCACCTCTGGCAGCTTGCCCGAGGGCTGGAAGCGCTCGGCGGCGGCAAGGAAGGTCGCGGTGTCCCGCACGCTCCTCGTGAGCACGCCGTTGACGACGATCTTGACCGGGGCCTTGTCGGTCGCGGGCTCGCCGAGCAGCCGCCCCCGGGTGACCTTCAGACCGACGAGACCGCAGGCTGCCGCAGGGATGCGGATGGAGCCACCACCGTCATTGCCGTGGGCGATCGGCAGCGCGCCCGACGCGACGAGGGCGGCGGAGCCCCCGGAGGACCCGCCGGAGGAGTAGCCGGTCGCCCATGGGTTGCGCGTTACCTGGCCCCCCGGGCGCTCGGTCGTCGCGGTCCAACCGAAGGGAGGACAGGTCGTGGTCGCGACGGGGATGACCCCGGTCGACAGGACCTGCCGCACGATCGCGGAGTCGACGGTCTTGGGGGTGGGCGACAGGGCGCGGGACCCGGCCGTCATCGGCAGACCCGCGACCGGCACGTTGTCCTTGAAGGCCGTCGGCACCCCGGCGAAGGGAGCGGACGTCCCGGTCGGCAGGTGCTCGGCCCGCCTACGCGCCCGCTCGTGGTCGTCGACGGTCGTCGCGCCGAGCTCCGGGTCGACGGCAGCGACCCGAGCGATGGCCGCCTCGACGGCCTCGCTCGCGCTGATGCTCCCGGACCGGATCGCCTCGGCGACGCCGGTCGCATCGAGCGTGCCGAGCGCGTCGTCGGCGAAGGCGGACACCCGGCGGCTGTCGTGCTCCTCACGGGTCTCGTCGTAGGCGGCCGGGAGGTGCGTGTCGGTGCTCATCCCCTGATGTTACTCATGGGTCACAGGTCGGTCCGGTGGAAGTTGGCGAAGGACCTGCTGGCGGTCGGTCCGCGCTGTCCCTGGTAGTGCGAGCCGTAGACCCCTGACCCGTACGGGTGCTCCGCCGGGGAGGACAGGCGGAAGAAGCACAGCTGTCCGACCTTCATCCCCGGCCACAGGCGGATCGGCAGGGTCGCGACATTACTCAGCTCGAGGGTCACGTGGCCGGAGAAGCCGGGGTCGACGAAGCCGGCCGTGGCGTGGGTCAGCAGGCCGAGGCGACCGAGCGAGGACTTGCCCTCGACCCGGGCGGCGAGGTCGTCGGGCAGCGTCACGGCCTCGAGGGTGGAGCCGAGGACGAACTCGCCGGGGTGGAGGACGAAGCCCTCGTCGGGCTCGACCTCGATGAGTCGCGTCAGCTCGGGTTGGTCGGCCGCGGGGTCGATGATCGGGTACTTGTGGTTGTCGAAGAGGCGGAAGAATTTGTCCAGGCGCACGTCGACGCTGCTCGGCTGGACCATCTCCGGGTCCCACGGGTCGAGCGCGACCCGTCCGGCGTTGATCTCGGCGCGGATGTCCCTGTCGGAGAGCAGCATGGATCGACCCTAGGCGACGATGGCGGATGATCGGCGCATGACGACCCCTGCTCCACTGCTCGAGCGCACCTCCCGCCGCGGTCTGCTCACGTTGGCCGCGGTGACGATCGGTTCGGGGGTCGCCCTCCTCGACGGGACGATCGTCGGGATCGCGTTGCCGACGATCGGGCGTGACCTGGGCTCGAGCCTGAGCGGGCTGCAGTGGATCAACAACGGCTATGTCCTCACCCTCGCCTCGCTGGTCCTGGTCGGCGGCGGGCTCGGTGACCGGTGGGGTCGTCGCCGGGTCTACCTCGTCGGCATGGCCTGGTTTGCCCTGGCCTCCCTCGGCTGCGCGATGGCTCCGAGCACGGACTGGCTGATCGTGGGCCGGATGCTGCAGGGCGTCGGCGCTGCCTTGCTGACTCCCGGCGGGTTGGCCATCATCCAGAGCTCCTTCCACCCGCGCGATCGTCCGTGGGCCATCGGCACGTGGGCCGGGGTGTCAGGGATCGCAACGGCCATCGGCCCCTTCGTGGGTGGTTGGATCCTCGACCACCTGTCCTGGCACTGGATCTTCGCCGTCAACGTCCCCCTGTGCGCGGGCGTCATCGCGTTGTCCCTGTTCGCGGTGCCCGAGTCGCGTGATGTCGAGTCGACCGGCTCCTTCGACCTCGCTGGTGCGGGAGCCACCGTGGTCACTCTCGGGGCCCTCACCTGGGTGCTCACCAGCGGCCCCGGGGCGAAGGGAGCGGCCCTCGCCCTCGCCGGCACCGTCGTGGTCCTCGGGGTGGTCGGGTTCGTCATCGCCGAGACCCGCGCAAGCCGGCCCCTCGTCCCCTTCGCCCTGTTTCGCTCACCGGTCTTCGCCGCCGCCAACCTGATGACCTTACTCGTCTACGGGGCGCTGGGGTCGATGATGTTCGTCCTGGTCATCCAGCTGCAGACCTCCGCGGGCTGGAGCCCTCTCGCGTCCGGTCTGGCGACGCTGCCCGTCACCGTCCTGCTCCTGCTCCTCTCACCGCGGATGGCGGAGCTGGCCCAACGCACCGGGCCCCGCCTGCCGATGAGCGTCGGGCCGCTCGTCTGCACGGCCGGCGTGCTCCTGCTCTCCGCGGTCGGCCCGGGCACCGGCTGGCCGTTGGTCATCGCTGGCATGACGGTCTTCGCGCTCGGCCTGGCGACGCTCGTCTCACCGCTGACCTCGGCCGTCCTCGCGGCGGCGCCCGACCGCCTGGCCGGCTCCGCGAGCGGCATCAACAACGCGGTGGCGCGCACGGGGACCCTGCTGGCGGTCGCTGCGATCCCCTCGCTCGTGGGACTGTCCGGCGACGACTACACGGACCCGGCGGCCCTGACGCAGGGTTACCGTCTGGCGGCCTTCGTCATCGCCGGGCTCCTGGTGGCGGGCGGTGCGGTCAGTTGGGCTGGTCTGCGTCCGCGACCCGACGTCGAGCCTGCCCGGACCCCGAGCAGTCGATAGGCGCCAACCAAAAAATCCTGAGCCGCTACACCGTGTCAACGATGTAGCGACTCAGGACATGGGAGCCGGTGACGGGAATCGAACCCGCGTGTCCAGCTTGGGAAGCTGGCGCTCTACCATTGAGCTACACCGGCGCGCGAGGCGCAGCGGCCATGTTAACCCACGTCGTGGACCGCTGCGGCACCCGGTGATCCGGCGTCGATGCCCACGGCAATCGTCCGGTTGGGTCCCTTCGAGGCTCGGCCGCAGGCGGCTTCGCACCTCAGGGAACGAAGGGGACAGCGGGCTCCCACCAGAAGGCACAGGTGGGTACCCAGCATCTGTGTGCTTCCTCACGACCTGTTCGCTTGCTCTGGCAAGCGGCCCGGGACGATGATGTGAGCAAGCACAGTAAGCGCTTGCTTACTCAACCCAGCGCCGGGGGGACCCGACGCACCTCACGACCAGGAGACGCCAACATGGGTCACTACAAGAGCAACCTGCGGGACATCGAGTTCAACCTCTTCGAGGTCTACGGCCGCGGCGAGGTCCTGGGCCAGGGCCCGTACGAGAACGTCGACGCCGACACCGCGCGCGAGATGCTCAAGGAGTACACGCGCCTCGCGGAGAACGAGCTCGCCGAGTCCTTCGCCGACGCTGACCGCAATCCGCCGGTCTTCGACCCCGAGACCTCCTCGGTGACGATGCCCGAGTCCTTCAAGAAGTCCTTCCAGGCCTACAAGGACTCCGGCTTCTGGTCGCTCGACGTCCCAGAGGAGCTCGACGGCACCGTCGCTCCTCCGTCGCTGCGCTGGGCCATGAACGAGCTCGTCCTCGGCGCCAACCCCGCCATCGGCATGTTCGGCGCGAGCTACAGCTTCGCCAACCTGCTCCACCTGCTCGGCACCCCCGAGCAGAAGAAGCTGGCCAAGTGGATCGTCGAGAACCACTGGCACTGCACGATGGTCCTCACCGAGCCCGACGCCGGCTCCGACGTGGGCGCCGGCCGGACCAAGGCCACCGACAACGGTGACGGCACCTGGAACATCGAGGGCGTCAAGCGCTTCATCACCTCGGCCGAGTCCGACATGAGCGACAACATCGTCCACTTCGTCCTCGCCCGCCCCGAGGGCGCTGGCCCGGGCACCAAGGGCCTGAGCCTCTTCATCGTCTCCAAGTACGACGTCGACCTCGAGACCGGTGAGCTCGGCGAGCGCAACGGCGCCTACGTCACCAATGTCGAGAAGAAGATGGGCCTGAAGGTCTCCACGACCTGCGAGGTCACCTTCGGCGAGAAGCACGCCGCCGTCGGCACCCTCTTCGGCGACGTCCACGACGGCATCGCCCAGATGTTCCGCGTCATCGAGAATGCCCGCATGCTCGTCGGCACCAAGGCCATCGCCACCCTGTCGACCGGCTACCTCAACGCGCTCGAGTACGCCAAGGAGCGCGTCCAGGGCGCCGACCTGACCACGCCCGCCAAGGACGCTCCGCGGGTGACGATCACGCACCACCCGGACGTGCGCCGCAGCCTCATGCTGCAGAAGTCCTACGCCGAGGGCCTGCGCGCGCTCGTCTTCTTCACCACGAGCCAGCAGGACACGGTGGACCTGGAGCAGCGCGCCACCGGCTCCGAGGAGATCTCCCAGGACTCTCCCGCCGCGATGGCCAACCGGGTCAACGACCTGCTCCTGCCGATCGTCAAGGGCCTGGGCTCCGAGCGCGCCTGGACCCTCCTGGGCACCGAGTCACTGCAGACCTTCGGTGGCTCCGGCTTCCTGCAGGAGTACCCGATCGAGCAGTACGTCCGCGACGCCAAGATCGACACCCTCTACGAGGGCACGACCGCGATCCAGGGCATGGACTTCTTCTTCCGCAAGATCGTGCGGGACAACGGCCAGGCGCTGGGTCACCTCGCGATGCAGATCCAGGAGTTCGCGCAGGACGTCGACGCCCAGGGCGGCACGCTCAAGGCGGAGCGCGAGCTGCTCGGCAAGGGCCTCGAGGACGTCCAGGGCATCCTCGGTGCGATGTTCCAGGCCCTCATGGCCTCCGACCCCAAGCAGGACGGGGCGGACATCACCAACATCTACAAGGTCGGCCAGAACACCTCACGCCTGCTCCTCGGTGCCGGTGACCTGGTCGTCGGCTGGCTGCTCCTGCGCCAGGCCGCCATCGCCTCCGAGGCCCTCGAGGCCGGCGCGAGCGGCAAGGACGCGGACTTCTACACCGGCAAGATCGCCGCGGCGAGCTTCTTCGCCAAGAACGTCCTGCCGCGTCTGGCCTCCGAGAAGGCCATCGCCGAGGCGACGGACAACACCCTCATGGACGTGCCGGAGTCGGCCTTCTGATCACGGCTCACCACGGCACCACATGACGAAGGGGGGTCCCCGCCAGATCATCTGGCGGGAACCCCCCTTCGTCATGCCGTGTCGGCTCAGTAGCGCCGCTCGTCGCGCACGACCGTCTCCCGGCGACGACGGTCGAGGAAGAGGCTGAGGATGATCGCCAAGACGCCCAGGACGATGGCGATCCACCCGATGGCCCCGAGGTCGAGGCCCGCGACCGACATGTCGCCGTTGTAGGCGAAGACGATCACGAGTCCGATGAGCAGCAGCAGGATCCCGGCTCCGATGTACATGTCTCGCTCCTGGTCTCCGGCTCAGAGCCGGTTGTCGGTCTGGGTACGGTCCACGGGGTCGGCCGGCAGGTGGCGGCCGCGGGGCTCCTTGGGGTCGGAGCGGACCGCGCGGTGGGTCTGGATGCCGCGGGACTTGCGCGGACGGTCGACCAACAAGAAGCCGACCACCATGAGCAGGCTGAAGATGACGATGAAGATCCAGAACAGCGCCTCGCCGCCCATGTCGACCCCTTTCGGTGGGTGGTTCACGAGTATGCCGCACGGGCGCGGGCCGGAGCAGGACCTGCGCGTCAGTCCATGCGGCCCAGCTCGGCGAGATGCCGGTTGTAGGCGTCGAGCTCCATGTCGCCGTCGCGGTCGGCGCGGCGGTCGCGGCGCCTGGTCTCGCGGTCGTCGCTGCGCATCCACTGCCAGGCGACGGCCATCGCCAGGACGAGCGTCGGCGCCTCACCGACGCCCCAGGCGATCGCCCCACCGGTGCGCTGGTCGGCGACCGGGTCAGTCATCCACTCCAGGTTGAGCCGGCCGAAGTAGTCCGGCGCGAGGAGCTCGCTCGACTGCGTGAGGATGACGCCGAAGAAGGCGTGGAAGCTGATCGTCGCCAGCAGCACGACGAAGAGCGCCAGCGGGGGCCACCGCTTGGGTCCCGGGTCGATCCCGATGAGCACCCAGACGAACATGTAGCCCGACGCCAGGAAGTGGGCCATCATCAGCACGTGCCCGGTGTGGGTGCGCATGGCCAGCTCGAAGAGCGGGCTGTAGTAGAAGATCGCCAGGCTGAAGAAGAAGAGCGACGCCGCGACGGCCGGGTTGGCCAGCACCCGCAGGTAGCTCGAGTGGACGGTGGCGAGGATGACCTCGCGGGGGCCGAGTGTCTTGTCCTTGCGCGCGGGCAGCGCCCGCAGCGCCAGCGTGATCGGCGCTCCCGGCACCATGAGCAGAGGCGCAATCATCGCCACCCCCATGTGCTCGATCATGTGCCAGCTGAAGAGGACCTTGCCGTAGACGCCGGGCCCCGCCGAGGTGAAGTAGAAGAACACCACCCACCCGAGCACCCAGCCGAGGGTGCGCAGTGCCGGCCAGTGATCGCCACGGGCCCGCAGACGCAGAACCCACCGGACGTAGACGACGATCGCGATGACCGAGACGGCGAGCCACAGCCAGTCGATCTGCCACGTGGTCAGCCAGCTCGAGCCACTCGGCGGACCGGGGTCCGGGTAGCCCGACAGGTCGTAGACGATCGCGTTTTCGGGGGCCTCCAGCGCGCTGTCGGGGGTCGGCGTGCGTCCCACGGCCACGCCCATGCCCATCGCGGCGGCCATGACGGCGACCTCACCGACGGCCAGACGGACGAAGGGGGC
>JAKDKQ010000264.1 GCA_030453295.1 Janibacter sp. | reverse complement strand
TTCACCCCGTCGGTGGTCCAGTCGCCGACCGACGGCCTCGACCACACCTACTGAGGAGCACGCCATGTCCAGTCACACCTTTGTCCTCAATGGCGAAAAGGTCACCGTCGACGTCGAGCCCGGCGTGCGCATCCTGTGGGTGCTGCGTGACGTCCTCGGCGTCACCGGCCCCAAGTACGGGTGCGGGATCAACGTCTGCAAGGCCTGCACGTCGCACATCAACGGCAAGGCCTTCAACCCGTGCTCCGTACCGGTGAGCGACCTGTCCGCCGACGACGAGATCACCACGATCGAGGGCCTCGCCGACACCGTGGACACCGACCTGCACCCGATGCAGGACGCCTGGATCGAGCACGACGTCGCGCAGTGCGGTTATTGCCAGCCCGGCCAGATCATGGCCGCCGTCGCCCTGGTCAACAAGGTCAAGGCGGAGGGCCGCGCCATCGCCGAGTCCGACCTCGACGGCATCCGCAACCTCTGCCGGTGCGGGACCTACCCGCGCATCCGGCAGGCGATCCGCACGGGCGAGCAGCACATGTGAGATCGGTCCGCGCCGGCCTCAGTGCAGGCGCGGGCCCCCGGCCATCCCCTCGAGGCGGGCGATGCGCTCGCCCATCGGCGGGTGGGTGGAGAAGAACTTCGAGACATCGCGCGCGCTGAACGGGTTGGCGATCATCATGTGGCTGGCGTTCTGCAGCTGCGGGGTGGGCTCGAGCGGCGCGCGCTGCACACCGGACTCGAGCTTGCGCAGCGCCGAGGCGAGGGCCAGCGGGTCGCCGGTGAGCGAGGCACCGTCCTCGTCCGCGTCGTACTCCCGGGTGCGCGAGATCGCCATCTGGATGACCATCGCGGCGACGGGGGCCAGCAGGGCGACGGCGATGGCCGCGATGGGATTGCGGTCACGGCCGCCGAACCACAGGCCGATCGAGGCGACCGACGAGATGATGCCGGCGATCGCGCCTGCGACGGACCCGGTGAGGATGTCGCGGTTGTAGACGTGCATCAGCTCGTGCCCGAGCACCCCGCGCAGCTCCCGCTCGTCGAGGAGCTGCAGGATGCCCTCGGTGCAGCACACCGCAGCGTGCTCCGGATTGCGACCGGTGGCGAAGGCATTGGGCGCTGCCGTCGGGGACACGAAGAGCCTCGGCATCGGCTGGTTCGCGCGCTGGCTCAGCTCTTGGACGATCCGGTACATCTGGGGGAACTGCTGCGGGTCGGCCGGCACGGCGCGCATCGCCTTGATCGCCAGCTTGTCGGAGTTCCAATAGGTGTAGGCGGTCATGCCGACGCCGAAGAGGCCGAAGATCCACATGAACATGCTGCCGCCGAGGGCGTAGCCGACAAGGAGCAGCAATGTGAAGATCGCGCCGAAGAGCGCCGCGGTCTTCAGCCCGTTGAAGTGATTGTGCATGCCTCGTCCAACGCCGGGATGGCTCAGGTCGTTCCCGTGCCGAGCAGGATCACGGGCACGAGCGTGGCGGCCAGCAGGACGAGGCCGGCGACGACCGCGAGTCGGGTGGCGGTCGGGTCGACGTCCTCCGGTGCCCGCTGGTCGTCGGCGGGCAGGAGCAGCAGAGCCACCCAGCGCAGATAGGCAGCGAAGCCGATGACCACCGCGACGACGGCCGGCAGGACGACCCACCAGAGTCCCTGGTCCACGAGCGGTCGCAGGGCCACGAACTTGGCGAGCAGGCCGGCGACACCCGGGGGCAGCCCGGCAAAGGTCAGCAGGGCCAGACCGAGGACGGCCGCGTGGAGGGGATGACGCCGCAGCAGGCCCCGGTCGTGCTCGAGCAGACGAGGTCCGCCGGTCGAGAGCGCGGCCACGACGGAGAGGGCAGCGACGACCGCGACGACATAGACGGCGAGGTACCCGATGGCGGCATCGACGTCACCGGCGACGAGCGGCGCGACCACCCAGCCACCCTGGGTGACACCGGACCAGGCGATCAGCCGAAGGGGGTCGCTCGCCCGCAGCGCGAGGACGGCACCGATGAGCATGGAGACCACGGCCAGGACGGAGAGTGCCGGCTGCACCGCAGCGTGCACGCTCACCGACCCGCGCACGACGGCGACCATGCCGCCGAGCGCCGCCACGGTGGACACGCTCGCCAGGAGCATGGCCACCTCGGCGCCCGCCCGCGGGTAGGTCGTCGGCGCCCAGGCGTGGAAGGGGACGAGCGAGAGCTTGAAGGCGACGGCTGCGACGAGCAGGACGATCCCGAGCGTCAGGACAGCCCGCAGCGAGGTCTCCTGGCCCGCGGCCCATGACGCGACGCCCCCCAGACGCAGGCTCCCGGTGGCGCTCACCCAGAGGCCGGCACCGACGACGGCGATCGCGAAGGAGGCGATGGAGGTGGTGATCAGGTTGAGCGCACCACTGTCGCGGGCACCGCCGCGCAGCACGGCGAGTGCCACCACGGGCAGGGTCGCCAGCTCCAGCCCGACGAGCCAGGTACCGAGGTCGTGGGCCACGGCGACGGTCGCGGCCCCGGTGACGGTGGCCAGGAGCAGAGCGACCTCGACGCCGGGGTCGGCGACCGGTCGCCGACCAGAGCCTCCTGTGCTCTCGGACGGGCTGCCGCGATGCCGGGCGAGGAGGACGAGGACGGCCGCGCCGGCGGCTGCAGCAAGCGCCTGGAGCAGTGCACCGGACGCGGTGACGCGCAGGAGGCAGTCGCTGGCGACCATGCCGGGCGCGTCGGTGACGGCCATGGCCGGGTCCCCCGCCAGGCACAGCGTGGAGACCTCGCCGCCACCGTGAGCGAGCACGCGCAGCAGGACGGCGCACACCACAGCGATGAGGAGGGCCACGGCACCGACGACGGGCGCGGGCAGTCGTCGTCGCGGCGCGATGGCGTCGACGGCCAGGGCCGCGACGGCACCGATCGCGGGCGCGAGGACGGGTGCGGCCACGAGGAGATCGAGCGTGGGTGCACTCATCGGGTCACCACTCCCACCAGTGCGGGATCGGTGACGGCGAGGAGCAGCCCGGGCACGACCCCGAGCACGAGCACCGCGAGCGCGAGGAGGCCACCTGCGAGGAGGTCGACGCGGGCCAGCTCCGCGGACCGCGCGTCCTCGCCACCGCTGTGCCCTTCGCCCAGCCAGACGAGCCGGGCCACCCGCAGCGAGTACCCCGCAGCGAGCGCAGCCCCGACGGCCGCGACGACGGCACAGCCGACGAAGAGCGTCTCGGGTCGGCCCTGCGCAGGGGAGAGCGCGGCGATGATGGCGGTGAACTCGCCCCAGAAGCCGGCGAGCCCCGGGAGGCCCAGGCCGGCGGCGAGGCCGACGAGCAGGAGGAGCCCGGTGCGCGGGGCCACCTCGCGCAGTGCGGCCCTCGGGGTCGTGAGGTCGTCGTCGCCCCACTGGTGCTTGAGGCCGCCGACGACGAGGAAGAGCAGCGCGGAGATGACGCCGTGGGCGATGTTGGCGTAGAGAGCGGCCGCGACCCCGGTGTCCGACCCGGTGGCCAGGGCCAGTGCGACGAAGCCCATGTGCGCGATGGACGACCAGGCGATCAGGCGCTTGAGGTCGC
>JAKDKQ010000263.1 GCA_030453295.1 Janibacter sp. | reverse complement strand
CCGATGCCGTCGTAGTAGCCCGCCCGGCCACCGATGCCGATGTCCTCGGCCATGGTGATCTGCACGTGGTCCACGTAGTGGCTGTTCCAGACCGGCTCGAACATCTGGTTGGCGAAGCGCAGGGCCAGGAGGTTTTGCACCGTCTCCTTGCCCAGGTAGTGGTCGATGCGGAAGATCGAGTCCGGCGGGAAGACCTCCTCGACGATCGCGTTGAGCTCCTGGGCGCTCGTGAGGTCGTGACCGAAGGGCTTCTCGATGACGACTCGTCGCCACGCGTCCTGGGGGCCGGTGGCCAAGCCGGAGCGCTGCAGCTGCTGGCAGACGGTGGAGAAGTAGCCAGGCGGGATCGACAGGTAGAAGGCGTGGTTGCCCCCGGTGCCGCGCTGCTCGTCGAGCTCGCGCACGGTCTGCGCCAGGAGGTCGAAGGCGTCGTCGTCGTCGAAGGTGCCCGGCACGAAGCGAAAGCCCTCGGACAGGCTGCGCCAGACCTCCTCGCGGAAGGGAGTGCGGGCGTGTGCCCTGACGGCGTCGTAGACGACCTTGCCGAAGTCCTGATCGGCCCAGTCGCGTCGAGCGAAGCCCACGAGGGAGAAGCCGGGCGGCAGCAGGCCACGGTTGGCCAGGTCGTAGATCGCCGGCATGAGCTTTTTGCGGGCGAGGTCACCCGTCACTCCGAAGAGCACGAGGCTGCACGGACCGGCGATGCGCGGCAGCCTCTTGTCCCGCGGGTCACGCAGCGGGTTGGTCTCGGCCGTGACGCGCGCGGGGCTCATGCCCGTCCACCGCGCAGGACCTCGGTGACCCGGGCCAGACCGGCGTCGTGCTCGGTGAGGTGCAGGACGAGCACCGGCCGCCCGTGGTCGGCGAGCACCTGCGCATCTCCACCCGACTGGGCCGAGATGAACTCACCGAGCGTGAAGTCACGTCCGGGGACCGGCAGGTCCTCCCTCGGTACATCGGTGATCTGGAGGTAGACACCGGTGGCTGGTCCGCCCTTGTGGTACTGCCCGGTGGAGTGCAGGAACCGCGGCCCCCAACCAAAGGTCACGGGACGCTGCACCCGCTCGGCGAGTGCATCAGCAACCTCGGCGAAGGAGGAGTCCCGCTCCCGGTCGAGATAGGCCATGACGGCCACGTAGCCGTGCTCGCCATCGAGCTGTGCCAGCAGGGCCTCGACCGCTGCCTCGACCGTCTCCGCGCCAGCCAGCCAGTCACCACCGAGGTGAGTGATGGCCACCGGGCCATCCGTCACGTCGGCGGTGGCCGTGGTGGCTCCGTCGGCGGACATCAGGTCGCGAGCGGCCTGCTTGGCGCTCTCCACATCGGGCTGGTCGAAGGGGTTGATCTCGAGGAGCCGGCCGGCGACCGCAGTCGCTGCCTCCCACAGGAGGAACTGCGCGCCGAGGGACCCACCGACGTCCACGGTCGAGTCGGCCTCGGGGGTGGACTCGTCGCCGTCGTCGGGCACGAGACGCACGATCGTGGCGTCTGCCGGGGGAGTGCTGCGACGGGGGGAGCCCAGCACGACCGGCAGGAGTCCCTTGCCCTGCTTGCCCGTCGACTCGGCGATGAGCTGCTCCGCCCAGTCGCCCAGACCTCGGGCGGTGGTGCCGTGATCGACGAGGTAGAGCTTGTCGCGCAGAGGTGTGGTCCCGCCGATCGCGGCGCCGAGGCGCAGCGCCGGGTTGGCCTCGTCGTCCTCGGCGAGGAGATCAGCGACCGACTCGGCGTCGTCGAGGAGCGCCTCGATGTCCGCGCCGGCGAGCCCCGAGGGGACGAGGCCGAAGGCGGTGAGTGCGGAGTAGCGGCCACCCACATCAGGGTCCGCAGTGACGACCCGCTGGCCCTTGGACCGAGCATCCTCCTCGAGAGGGCTGCCGGGGTCGGTGACCACGACGATCCGCTGCGCAGCGTCGATGCCCGCGTCCTCGAAGGCCTGCTCGAAGACGCGCCGCTGGCTGTCGGTCTCGACCGTGGATCCTGACTTGCTCGAGACGACCACGACGGTGCGCTCGAGGTCGACCGCAGCAGCGCGCACCTGGTCCGGGTGGCTCGAGTCGAGGACGACGAGCGGTACCCCGGCCGTGGCACAGATGACCTCGGGCGCGAGCGAGGAGCCGCCCATGCCGCACAGGACGACGCGGTCGACGCCCTGCTCGCGCAGCTGCTCACGCAGGGCGGACACCTCTCCGACCAGGTGGCGCGAGGTGCGGGCCAGGCGGACCCAGGACAGTCGCTGGGCCGCCTCGTGCTCAGCGGCGGCGCCCCACAAGGTCGCATCCTGCGCGAAGAGGCGGCTCGCGACGCGGTCGGTCACGAGCGTGGGGACGTGCTGCGCCACGGCATCTGCCGCGGCGCCGGCAGCGGCGACCGACAGGCTGGTCACCTGGACGCCGCCTTCGCCAGCTCCGCCTCGACCCCGCCGAGGAGCTCGGCCCAGGCCTTCTCGAACTTGTCCACGCCCTCCTGCTCGAGCTGGGCGGTCACCTCGGTGTAGCTGATGCCCAGGTCGTCCAGGGCATCGAGGACCTGCTGCGACTCCTCGTAGGTGTCGGTCACGGCATCGCCGGTGACCTCGCCGTGGTCGATGGTCGCGTCGAGCGTCTTCTCCGGCATGGTGTTGACGGTGTTGTCGGCCACCAGCTCGGTGACATAGAGGGTGTCCGGGTACGCCGGGTCCTTGACGCCGGTGGAGGCCCACAGCGGACGCTGGCGGCGTCCCCCTTCGTCCTCGAGGCGCTGCCAGCGCTGCGTGGAGAAGACCTCTTCGTAGGCCTGGTAGGCGAGCCGGGCGTTGGCCAGGCCGGCCTTGCCCCGCAGGGCCTTGGCTTCGTCGGTGCCGATCGCGTCGAGTCGTCCGTCGATCTCGCTGTCGACGCGCGAGACGAAGAAGGACGCGACCGAGTGGATCGTGGAGATGTCCTTGCCTGCGGTCAGGGCCTGCTCGATGCCCTCGACGAAGGCATTCATCACGGCGCGATAGCGCTCAAGGCTGAAGATCAACGTGACATTGACACTGATGCCCTCGGCGAGCGTCGCGGTGATGGCCGGCAGGCCCGCCTCGGTCGCGGGGATCTTGATGTAGACCTGCGGCCGATCCACCGTCTCGGAGAGCTGCTTGGCGACGACCGCGGTCTGGTCCGCGTCCTGAGCCAGGCGCGGGTCGACCTCGATGGAGACCCGTCCGTCGACGCCATCGGTCGCCTGGTAGATCGGCGCGAAGAGGTCGCACGCCTCGCGCACGTCGTCGGTCGTCAGCGCGAAGACGACCTCGTCGACGGTCTTGCCCTCGCCAGCCAGCTGGGTCAGCTGCTCGGTGTAGGCATCTCCGTCGGCGAGTGCGGCCTGGAAGATTGACGGGTTGGTCGTCACTCCGACGATCCCGGTCGTGTCGATCATGTCCTGCAGGTTGCCCGAGCGCAGGCGCTCACGGCTGAGGTCGTCGAGCCACACCGAGACTCCGGCCTCGCGCAGTGCGGTGATGGGTGCAGGTGCGGTGGGTAGCTGTGCCATGTCGATCATCCCTTCGCGTTCTTGATGGACGC
>JAKDKQ010000262.1 GCA_030453295.1 Janibacter sp. | reverse complement strand
GCTGGGGGCGCCAGCGTTGTGAGGCCCTGTGTAGGAGGGCTGCCTTACCCCCCCCTAAGGGAGGGGGGCTCACACGTCGGGTGCGCGCCCCTCCCTTGGTGCCGCTGGGACTCAGGAGCCCGAGCTGATGCCCTGCTTGGCGTCCTTGTTGGACTTCCAGAGGCTGGCGATCGTCGTGACCCCGAGGATCACCACGATGGCACCGAGGGAGAACACCGTCGAGATCTCCGGGACGGCAACGTGCTCGCCACCGTTGATGAAGGGCAGCGTGTTCTCGTGGAGTGCGTGGAGGATGAGCTTCACACCGATGAAGGCCAGCAGAACCGACAGTCCCAGGCTCATGTAGACCAGCTTCTTCAGCAGACCACCGATGAGGAAGTACAGCTGGCGCAGACCCATGAGGGCGAAGAGGTTGGCCGTCAGGACGATGTACGGCTCCTTGGTCAGTCCGTAGATCGCCGGGATCGAGTCGAGCGCGAAGAGCAGGTCGGTCATGCCGAGTGCGACGACCACGATGAAGATCGGGGTCGCGACCCGCTTGCCCGCCTCCTTGGTGAAGAGCTTGGAGGACCACTCGCTCGTGCTCGGCACGGACTTCTGGAACCACTTGACGACGCCGTTGGGCTCCCAGTCCTCCTCCTCGTCGTCGCCGCCGGTCGCCAGCTTGACCGCGGTGTAGATGAGGAAGACGCCGAAGATGTAGAACACCCAGGCGAACTGGTTGATGGCCGCCGCGCCCACGAAGATGAAGATCGTCCGCAGGACGATGGCAATGATGATGCCCCACAGCAGAGCCGTCTGCTGGAACTTCTGCGGGACGCTGAACTTCGCCATGATGATGATGAAGATGAAGAGGTTGTCGACCGAGAGCGAGTACTCGGTCAACCAGCCGGCGAAGAACTCGGTGCCGCGGTCACCGCCTTCGGCCAGCCACAGCCCGATGCCGAAGGCGACGGCTGCCATGACGTAGATCCCGAGGGTGACCGAGACCTCCCTCGTCGAGGGCACGTGCGGCCGGCGGGCGACCATGACGACGTCGAAGGTCAGCACCGCGGCGGCCACGGCGAGCGTGAGCAGCCACACCCACGTCGGCACCTCCATGGTGCCGCCGCTGATGATCGCCGGCTGGAGTGAGGAAATGGTGGACAAGAGAAGCCTTCCGGACAGAGGAACACACGTCCGGAGGTCTCTCCCACCTGGGTCAGGCCCCTGTCCCGGGCCGGGCGGACCGACCGTGCTGACGAGACAGAGCTCGGGGATACTCCCCTCCGTTGCCTCGAGTCTCTCACGCGACGCGACCAAATGCGCCGAGCGGCGGGCCAGAGGGATCGGTCAGCGGGTCGCGGCCGTCATCTGCCGCAGCTCCTTCTTGAGGTCACCGATCTCGTCGCGCAGTCGGGCTGCCAGCTCGAAGTGGAGGTCCGTCGCCGCCTGGTGCATCTGGTCGGTGAGCTCCTGGATGAGACGCGCCAGCTCAGTCGCCGGCAGGTCCCGACCGCGCTCGGTGGACGCGCCTGTCGTGCCGCCGCGCCCCTTGCCCCGGGTCTGACTCCGGCCGGAGCCGAGCAGCTCGGCGGTGTCGGCGTCCTCGCGCTGCAGCATGTCCGTGATGTCCGCGATCTTTTTGCGCAGCGGCTGCGGATCGAGCCCACGCTCACGGTTGTAGGCGGTCTGCTTCTCGCGGCGACGCGAGGTCTCCTCCAACGCCTGCTCCATGGAGGGGGTGACCTTGTCCGCGTACATGTGCACCTGTCCCGAGACATTGCGGGCGGCGCGGCCGATCGTCTGGATGAGCGATCGGGCGCTGCGCAGGAAGCCCTCCTTGTCGGCGTCGAGGATGCTCACGAGCGAGACCTCGGGCAAGTCGAGCCCCTCGCGCAGCAGGTTGATCCCCACGAGGACGTCGTACTCGCCCAGCCGCAGCTCTCGCAGGAGCTCGACCCGACGCAGGGTGTCGATGTCGGAGTGCAGGTACCGCACCCGCACCCCCTTGTCGAGGAGGTAGTCGGTGAGGTCCTCGGCCATCTTTTTCGTCAACGTGGTCACGAGCACTCGCTCGTCTCGATCCGCTCGGATCCGGATCTCGTGCAGCAGGTCGTCGATCTGGCCCTTGGTCGGCTTGAGGATGACCTCGGGGTCGATGAGGCCCGTCGGGCGGATGACCTGCTCGACGTAGCCGTCGGCCTTGGCCAGCTCGTAGTCGCCGGGGGTCGCCGAGAGATAGACCGTCTGCCCGATGCGCTCGAGGAACTCCTCCCACCTCAGCGGGCGGTTGTCCATCGCGCTGGGCAGCCGGAACCCGTGCTCGACGAGGGTCCGCTTGCGAGAGGCATCCCCCTCGTACATGGCGCCGATCTGGGGCACCGTCTGGTGCGACTCGTCGATGACGAGCAGGAAGTCCTCGGGAAAGTAGTCCAGGAGGCAGTTGGGCGCGGTCCCCGGCAGTCGTCCGTCGATGTGCATCGAGTAGTTTTCGATCCCGGCGCAGCTGCCGACCTGGCGCATCATCTCGAGGTCGTAGGTCGTGCGCATGCGCAGTCGCTGGGCCTCGAGCATCTTGCCCTGACGCTCCATGTCTGCCAGCGCCTCCTCGAGCTCGGACTCGATGCCCGCGACCGCCCGCTCCATCCGCTCCGGCCCGGCGACGTAGTGGGTCGCCGGGAAGATGTGCATCTGCTGCTCCTCACGCACGACCTCCCCGGTCAACGGGTTGAGGGTGTGGATGCGCTCGATCTCGTCGCCGAAGAACTCGATCCGCACGGCGAGCTCCTCGTAGACCGGGATGATCTCGACGGTGTCGCCCCGCACCCGGAAGGTGCCGCGGGTGAAGGCCAGGTCGTTGCGCGTGTACTGCATGGTCACGAACTTGCGCAGCAGCTCGTCGCGGTCGATCTCGGCGCCCACCTCGAGCATGACCATCCGGTCGACGTACTCCTGCGGGGTGCCGAGGCCGTAGATGCAGGACACGGACGCCACCACGACGACGTCCCGCCGAGTGAGCAGGCTGTTGGTGGCGCTGTGACGCAGCCGCTCGACCTCCTCGTTGACCGAGCTGTCCTTCTCGATGTAGGTGTCGGACTGGGGCACATAGGCCTCGGGCTGGAAGTAGTCGTAGTAGCTGACGAAGTACTCGACGGCGTTGTTGGGGAGCAGCTCACGGAACTCATTGGCCAGCTGCGCGGCCAGCGTCTTGTTGGGGGCCATCACCAGAGTGGGGCGCTGGACCTCCTCGATGAGCCAGGCGGTGGTGGCCGACTTGCCGGTGCCGGTCGCACCGAGGAGGACGACGTCCTGCTCACCCGCACGCACCCGGGTCGCCAGATCCGCGATCGCCGTGGGCTGATCACCGGCCGGCTCGAAGTCCGAGACGACCTCGAAGGGAGCCACCGTGCGTTGCAGATCGGTCACCGGGCGCATGACGTCAACCGTATGTCACCCCACCGACAGAGGTTCCTGCCCTTCGAGACGCTCGCCCGCTGCGCGGACTCCCTCCTCAGGACCCGGAGGCGCGCCAGCGCCGTCTCGAAGGGCGCTCAGAAGTCGACCGGGTGCTCAGGCACCTCCGCGCGGGAGTCTCCGCTGCGG
>JAKDKQ010000029.1 GCA_030453295.1 Janibacter sp. | reverse complement strand
GAAGAAGGACCGCGACTCATGAGTCGCGGTCCTTCGTCGAATCAGCTGTGGTTGTGCTCGGTGTCAGCGGGGGAGGCCGGAGGCCACCCAGCCACCACGGGAGGGATGGACCGCAGGTCGCAGCATCCGCTCGGGGGAGGACCAGCGCGAAGGGGGTCCCGCGGGGGCCTCCTCCTCGTCACCACCGAGACCGGACAGGACCGCGACGAGCGCGGCGACCTGCTCCGGGGAGGCGTCACCGATGACCTCGATGCGCGGGCCGGTCGGCGCCGCGGGGGCGTCGAGCGACTCGGTCGGCTCGGAGCCTTGAGCCTGCTCGGTGCTCATAGCGGAATGTTCCCGTGCTTCTTGGCCGGCAGCGTCTCGCGCTTGGTGCGCAGGGCTCGCAGCGCCTTGGAGACATTCATCCGCGTGTTGCTCGGCGAGATGACGGTGTCGATGTAGCCACGCTCGGCCGCCACATAGGGGTTGGCCAGGGCGTCCTCGTAGGCGCTGATGAACTCCTGACGCGCGGCGTCGACGTCGCGACCCTCGGACTCCGCAGCAGCCAGCTGCTTGCGGTAGAGGATGTTGACGGCACCCTGGGCGCCCATGACCGCGATCTGGGCCGTGGGCCAGGCGAGGTTGATGTCGGCACCGAGGTGCTTGGAGCCCATGACGTCGTAGGCGCCGCCGTAGGCCTTGCGGGTGATGACGGTGACGAGCGGGACCGTCGCCTCGGCGTAGGCGTAGATGAGCTTGGCGCCGCGGCGGATGATGCCGTTCCACTCCTGGTCGGTGCCGGGCAGGAAGCCGGGGACGTCGACGAGGGTGAGGACCGGGACGTTGAAGGCGTCGCAGGTGCGCACGAAGCGTGCGGCCTTCTCCGAGGCCGCGATGTCGAGGGTGCCGGCGAACTGCATCGGGTTGTTGGCCACGATGCCGATGGACTGGCCCTCGACCCGGGCGAAGCCGCAGATCATGTTGGGCGCGAAGAGCTGGTGCACCTCGAGGAACTCGCCGTCGTCGACGATGGACTCGATGACGGCCTTCATGTCGTAGGGCATGTTGGCCGAGTCCGGGATGATCGTGTCGAGCGCCAGGTCGGTGTCGCTGACCGCCAGGTCGAGCTCGCCGCCGAAGACGGGCGCGGTCTCGAGGTTGTTGCTCGGCAGGTACGACAGGAGCGCCTTGACGTAGTCGATGGCGTCCTCCTCGTCGGTGCCCATGTAGTGGGCGACGCCGGACTTGGTGTTGTGCGTGCGAGCCCCACCGAGGTCCTCGAACTCGACGTCCTCACCGGTGACGGTCTTGATGACGTCGGGGCCGGTGATGAACATGTGCGAGGTCTGGTCGACCATCACGGTGAAGTCGGTGACGGCGGGGGAGTAGACCGCGCCGCCGGCGCAGGGGCCCAGGATGAGCGAGATCTGCGGGATGACACCCGACGCGTGGACATTGCGCTTGAAGATCTCGCCGTAGAGACCGAGCGAGACCACACCCTCCTGGATGCGTGCACCGCCGGAGTCGTTGAGGCCGATGACCGGGCAGCCGATCTTCATGGCGAAGTCCATGACCTTGGTGATCTTCTCGCCGAAGACCTCACCGAGCGACCCGCCGAAGACCGTGAAGTCCTGGGCGAAGATCGCGACCTGCCGGCCGTCGACCGTGCCGTAGCCCGTGACGACACCGTCGCCGTAGGGACGGTTGGCCTCCTGGCCGAAGGCGGTCGAGCGGTGGCGCGCGTACTTGTCCATCTCGACGAAGCTGTCGTCGTCGAGGAGGAGGGCGATGCGCTCACGGGCGGTCTTCTTGCCGCGTGCGTGCTGCTTCTCGACGGCACGCTCGGACCCGGCATTGGCGACCTCGGCCACCCGCCGCTTGAGATCGGCGAGCTTGCCCGCCGTCGTGTGGATGTCGATGTCAGCGGGGACGTCGGTGCCACCGATCGCCTGAGCGTCTGTGGTCTCGGTGCTCTGGGACATGCTCGGCAGCCTAGCCTTGCCGACATGCTCACTTCGATCGACGTCCAGCGTCTGACCACAGAGTTGCCGATGTCACAAGGGTGGGGTGAGGTCGTCCACCTCGAGAGCACGGGGTCCACCAATTCGGAGGTGGCCGATCGCGGTGACCTGTGGTCGCCGGTGCTCGCAGAGCTGCAGACCGCAGGCCGGGGACGGCTCGGGAGGGACTGGCAGGAGGTGCCGAGCGCGGGCCTCGCCGTGTCCGTGCTCGTCCCGGCCCCGCCGTCGCCGGGATGGCTCCCCTTGGCCGCCGGACTCGCCGTCCGCGCCGCCCTGTCCGACGCGGGTGTCGCGGTCGGTCTGAAGTGGCCCAACGATGTGCTGGCCACCGAGGACGACGACCGCAAGGTGTGCGGGATCCTCTGCCAGATGCTGCCCGACGGCGCTGGCATCGTCGTCGGCATCGGGATCAACGTCCACCACGAGCAGGACCAGCTGCCGGTCCCGGCGGCGACCTCCCTTCGCCTCCTCGGTGCCGACGTCGACCGGACGGACCTCGCCGTCGCCGTGCTGCGTCACCTGCGTGCCCTGCATGGAGACCTCTCTGCCGGTGACGAGCGGGCGAAGGGGGTGCGCTCGGCCTATCGCGAGGCGTGCACCACGATCGGCCGGCAGGTCGACGTCCACCGACCGGACGGCTCGGTGGAGACCGTGACCGCCACCGGCGTCGACGACGAGGGCTGCCTCGTGGTCCATGGGCCCAACGGCTCGGATACCGTGGCCGCTGGTGACGTCCAGCACATCCGCCCCGCGGGTGTGCCGCCGCGACCCTGACGGGAGCAGCCCTCTCCCAGCCCTGCCCGACCCGACCCGCGGAGGTGCCGTTTGCCAGACGACGCAACCCACGGCCCTCCTGACGAGCAGGAGGTCCCCGCAGACGGTGCCGTCGACCTCGAGGGCTTCGAGCGGGCCCTCCTCGGACGACCGGCCTCCATGGGGCGGCGCGAGGTGTCTCGGGGCGCGGGCGTCTCGATCCGGTCGGCACGCAAGTTCTGGCACGCGATGGGCTTCCCGGTCGTCCAGGAGGGCGACGCGATGTTCACCGAGGCAGACCTCGCGGCGCTGAGCAGCGTGGCCGCGATGGTCCGTGACGAGGGGGTTCCCGAGGACTTCGCCCTGTCCATGACGCGGGCCATCGCCCGCACCATGGACCGTCTCGCTGCATGGCAGGTGCAGCTCGTCAGCGAGGAGATCGGGCGCCTGCGCCACGGTGATGTCCCCGACGAGATGGCTGATGGTGACTCCGCGGCGGCCGCGGCCTGGCTGACCTCGCTCACCGACGAGCTGGAGCCGCTCGTCGTGTACGTGTGGCGACGTCAGCTCACCGCGTCCATCCAACGGCTGCTCACCGTCGAGGACGACAGCACCAGGGCGTCGACCATCGGCTTTGCCGACCTCGTCAACTTCACGTCCGTGGTCCGCCGGCTCACGGAGAGCGACCTGGCGCGGATGGTCCAGCGCTTCGAGGACCTGTGTACCGATGTCGTGACCGCCCATGGCGGTCGTGTCGTCAAGACCGTCGGGGACGAGGTGCTCTTCCAGACCTTCGAGGTCGCTCCGGCAGCCGCCATCGCGCTCGACCTCGTCGAGGCCATGAGTGAGGACGACCTGCTGCCCTCGGCCCGCGTGGGCATGGCCCACGGACCGGTCGTGCGGCGGCTCGGCGACGTCTTCGGTACGACGGTCAACCGGGCGAGTCGACTGACGGCCGTGGCCCCGCCCGGAGGAGTTTTCGTCGACGACGCGCTGGCCCGGCTGCTCGAGCCCCTGAGTGGCTTCTCCACCCTCCCGACCCGTCCACGGGCCCTGCGTGGCATCGGTGAGGTCGCCCCGAGTCGCCTCGTCCGGGTGACGGGTGTGCGTCGATCTCGTGATGTCACCGCGCACGTCTGAGGATCTCTTCCTATGATCCGACCATGACGCGAGTGCTGCTGGCCGAGGACGACGCCGCCATCTCTGACCCGTTGGCGCGGGCCCTCATCCGTGAGGGATATGACGTGACGGTGCACGAGGACGGACGAGATGCGCTCGACTCCGCACTGGGGACACCCCCCGACCTGCTGGTGCTCGACCTGGGCCTGCCGACGCTCGACGGCCTCGAGGTCTGCCGGCGACTGCGGGCCACCGGCTCCGATGTCCCGGTGCTCGTCCTCACCGCTCGGGCCGACGAGGTCGACACCGTGGTCGGGCTCGACGCCGGCGCCGACGACTACGTCACCAAGCCCTTCCGGCTCGCCGAGCTGATGGCTCGGGTGCGCGCCCTGCTGCGCCGCAGCAGCGACGACGCCGTCGAGCCGGCCGGCCCGTTGCGCATCGACCTCGACAGCCGACGCGTCTGGTTCCACGGCGACGAGCTGTCGCTGACGGCCAAGGAGTTCGCCGTCCTCAGCGTCCTCGTCCGCGAGAGCGGCCGCGTGGTCACCCGCGAGCAGCTCATGGGTGAGGTCTGGGAGACCGAGTGGTACGGCTCCACCAAGGCCCTGGACATGCACATCTCGGTCCTGCGCCGCAAGCTCGGAGATGACGTCGCTGACCCCCGCCACATCGCCACGGTGCGCGGAGTCGGGTTCCGCTTCGACTCGTGACCTCTTCGGCCCACGTCTACCGGATGGTGGCCACGGCCGTCGTCGGCGCTGCGGTTGCGACGGCGATCGTGCTGGGCATCGTGTCCGTGGCCGCCACGGGCGCCCAGGGAGTGCGTGTCCTCGGGATCGACCTGCTGGCGTGGATCCTCATCGCCCCGGCTCTCGGCGTGGCGCTCGCCGGCGGCCTGGTCCTGGTCTTCCTCCGCGTCCTCGACGAGCGACGGGAACGAGGGTTGCTCTACATCCACGACCAGATCGCTGCGATCCGTGACGGCGGCGGCGCCCTGCCCCGGTCGGTCGTCGGTCTCAGCGAGGTCGACGAGGTCGCCGGGGATCTGGCGCGGCTGGCCGGTGAGCTGGCCCAGCAGCGGGCCATGGACCGTGACTTCGCGGCCGACGCGTCGCACCAGCTGCGGACGCCGCTCACCGCGCTCCTCATGCGTCTGGAGGAGATCGGGCAGACCGAGGACCTCGAGGTCGTGCGGGACGAGGCTGCCGTGGCGGTCACCCAGGTCGAGCGGCTCACCGGGGTGGTCGACACCATGCGGACCCGGTCCAAGGGGGAGAAGTCCCAGCTGCCCGAGATCTCCCTCGACTCCGTCCTCGCCGGGTTGCAGCGCGAGTACCAGCCGGCCTTCACCGCGGCTCATCGCACCATGCGGGTGCAAGGTCCCCCCGGCCTCGCTGTGCGCGCTGCGCCCGTCGACCTGGCTCAGATCCTGCAGATCCTCATCGAGAACTCTCTCGACCACGGAGCTGGTCGTGTGGAGATCGAGATGCGCAGCTCTGGGGGTTCGGTCGTCATCGAGGTCCGGGACGAGGGTGAGGGCGTGCCGAGCGCGATCGCACCGCACATCTTCGAGCGCTCGGTGACCTCGCACGGCTCGGGTCTCGGTCTGGGGCTGGCCCGCCAGCTCGCCGAGCGCAACGGTGGACGTCTGGAGCTGGTCCGTGCGCAACCGGCCGTCTTCGCCGTCTTCTTGTCGGGACCGGGCAGCCGCTGACCCTCAGGCCGTGGTCTCGTCCTCGTCGTGCGTCAGCGGTGAGGTGCCCTCGTCCATCGGCTCGTTGGCGAAGACGAACTTCCGGTAGGCCCAGAAGCGGAAGAGCGTGCCGAGCCCGATGCCGATCACCGTGGCGATGTTGTCCGCGATCCGCGTGGTGAAGTCGAAGCCGTAGTGGGAGATCACCAGCGCGGCTGTCGAGATCACCAGCGCCAGCCCGTTGACGACGAAGAAGAGGGTGACCTCGTGGTGCACCGGGCGTGAGCGTCGATGCGCGAAGGTCCAGCTGCGGTTGCCGAACCACGCGAAGGCGGTGGCCGCGACGCCACTGAGGATGCGGGCGGTGGTCACCTTGCCCTCGAGCACCGTGTGCGTCAGGAGGTTCATGCCACCGAGGTCGATGACGAAGGAGATGGCGCCGATGAGGCCGAACTTCGCGATCTCGTGCCACACAGTGTCGACAAGGCGTGCGAAGCCGCCTCGACGGCGCGCGGACGGCGTGCCGGTCGGGGCGTCTCGGGAGGCTTGCGTGGATTCGGACATCTCGAGCAGCGTAATCGCGGGCGGGCCGAATGCGCGCAACGTATCCTTCGGCACGTGACGATCCCCCCACGTGCCCCCGGAGGCTTTCCCGTCGTCGGCATCATCGGCGGTGGCCAGCTCGCACGCATGTGCGCAGGCCCTGCTGCCGAGCTCGGCGTGACCCTGGCAGTCCTTGCTGAGGCGCCCGACGTCTCCGCAGCGCTCGTCACCCCCTTCGCCCCCGTCGGTGACCACACCGACGTCGCGACGGTCCGCGAGTTCGCCAGCCACTGCGATGTCATCACCTTCGACCACGAGCACGTGCCGGCCGAGGTGATCGATGCGCTCCTCGCGGACGGTGTGGCCGTCCATCCCGGACCGGCAGCGCTCCTGCACGCCCAGGACAAGCTCGTCATGCGTGCGGCCCTCACCGAGGCCGGTGTGCCGTGCCCCCGGTGGGCGGCGGCGAGCAGCGAGCAGGACGTGATCGCCTTCGCCGACGAGCTGGGTTGGCCGGTCGTCGTCAAGACCCCCCGGGGCGGCTACGACGGGAAGGGGGTGCTCCTCGCCGAGCGCATCGACGACGTCCGTGAGTGGCTGGCTGCGGCCGCCGAGCGTGGCGAGCAGCTGCTGCTCGAGCAGCGTGTCCCCTTCGTCCGGGAGCTGTCGGTCCTGCTGGCCCGCAGCCCCTCCGGCCAGGCCGCGGCCTGGCCGGTGGTCGAGACCGTGCAGACCGACGGGATCTGCACCGAGGTCATCGCGCCGGCGCCGGGTCTGGAGCCGGAAGCGGCGCGTGCCGCGACCGTCATCGGCCTGGACATCGCCGCGGCCCTCGGGGTCACCGGCGTCATGGCCGTCGAGCTCTTCGAGCTCGAGGACGGCTCGGTCGTCGTCAACGAGCTGGCGATGCGGCCGCACAACTCGGGCCACTGGAGCATGGACGGCGCGGTGACGGGACAGTTCGAGCAGCACCTGCGTGCGGTGCTGGACCTGCCGCTCGGTTCACCCCGTGCCCGGGAGCCGTGGACGGTCATGGGCAATGTGCTCGGTGGGGAGCCGACGGACCTCTACCCGACCTATCGCCACCTGATGGCCCGCGACCCGGAGCTCAGGGTGCACATGTACGGCAAGGCAGTGCGACCCGGGCGCAAGATCGGACATGTCAACGTCAGCGGCGACGATCTGGCGGACCTGCGCGAGCGGGCCCAGCACGCCGCCGACTACATCCAGGGAGTGATCACCGAATGAGCGCAGCCACCAGTGCCGGCACGACCGCCAGGGTCGGTCTCGTCATGGGCAGCGACAGCGACTGGCCCACGATGGAGGCCGCCGCGCTCGTCCTCGACGAGTTCGCGATCGCCTACGAGGCTGATGTCGTCTCCGCGCACCGGATGCCGACCGAGATGATCGCCTACGGGCAGGAGGCCGCCGGTCGTGGCTTGCAGGTCATCATCGCCGGCGCCGGGGGAGCGGCGCACCTGCCGGGCATGCTCGCGTCGGTCACGACCCTGCCGGTCGTGGGTGTGCCGGTGCCGCTGAAGCACTTGGACGGCATGGACTCGTTGCTGTCCATCGTCCAGATGCCAGCGGGGATCCCCGTGGCCACGATGGCCGTCGGAGGCGCTCGCAACGCCGGCCTGATGGCCGTGCGCATCCTCGCGGCAGGTGAGGGTGAGGACGCCGCGCGACTGCGGCGCGCACTGGGCGACTTCGCCGTCGACCTCGCCGCGCAGGCCCACGCCAAGGGGGAGCGGCTGCGTCGGCAGGTCGCTGGCAGCTGACCCCCGGGGGCCGTCAGCGAGAGGCGCCCTCGTTGCGCAGCTGACGCCATTCGATCTTGGGGCAGGTGTCCATCACGACGAGGAGGCCGGCCTCGCGGGCACGGTCGGCGGCGGCCGGGTCCTCGACGCCCAGCTGCATCCAGATGGCGTCGATGTGCAGTCGGTCCTTGTTGGCGATGGCCTCGTCGACGATGGCGCCGACCTCGCTGCTGTTGACGAAGAGGTCGATCACCTTGACGTCGCCGTCCGGGATGTCGGAGATCGTCGCGTAACCGGTGTCCCCGTCGACCTCCTCGGCCTCGGGGTGCACCGGGATGATCGCCTTGTGCATCTCGTGCTTCAGCCAACGGGCGACGCGGTGGGCGTCGCGATCGGTGTTGTTGCTCAGGCCCACGACCACCCAGGTGCCGGGGTCGGCGATCAGACGTCGCATGGTCTCTGTGTCGTTCTTGTGCGTGAGGCTCATGTGACCCATCCAACGCGTCCACGCGCCGGGAATCAACGGTCTACGCGATCGTGTTCATAGAATGTCTGTGCCCCGTCGGCCATGAGGTGGCGGGCCCTCCCAAACGCCAAGCTCCGTGAGGATCATGTGACTACCAAGATCGCCGTCGTCGGGACGGGCTATGTGGGCCTGTCCATGGCTGTCCTGCTGGCCCAGCACAACCAGGTGGTCGGCTTCGACATCGACGCTGATCGCGTCGCGATGCTCAACGCCGGTCAGAGCCCGATCCAGGACGAGCAGATCGTCGACTTCCTGGCCAACCGCGACCTGGACCTGACCTTCACGCTCGACAACGAGCAGGCCTACGCAGAGGCCGACTTCGTCGTCATCGCAACCCCGACGGACTACGACCCGGACACCAACTACTTCAACACCTCGTCGGTCGAGGGCGTGGTGCGCGATGTCATGCGGATCAACCCGCAGGCCGTCATGGTCGTCAAGTCCACGATCCCCGTCGGCTTCACCGCCAGCCTGAGCGAGCAGCTGGGCACCGACAACCTGATCTTCAGCCCCGAGTTCCTGCGCGAGGGCCAGGCGCTGCGCGACAGCCTGCACCCCAGCCGGATCGTCGTCGGCGAGGTCAGCGACCGCGGCCGGCAGTTCGCCGACCTGCTGCTCGGCGGCGCCGAGGACGAAGACACCCCCGTGCTGCTGACCCACTCCACCGAGGCAGAGGCGATCAAGCTCTTCGCCAACACCTTCCTGGCGATGCGCGTGGCCTACTTCAACGAGCTGGACACCTTCGCCGCGCGCCTGGGCCTGGACACCCGCCAGATCATCGACGGGGTCGGCCTGGACCCGCGCATCGGTACCCACTACAACAACCCGTCCTTCGGGTACGGCGGGTACTGCCTGCCCAAGGACACCAAGCAGCTGCTGGCCAACTACGAGGACGTCCCGCAGAACCTCATGCAGGCCATCGTCGACTCCAACCGCACCCGCAAGGACTTCGTCGCCGAGGACATCCTGCGCCGCGAGCCCAAGGTCGTGGGCGTGCACCGGCTGATCATGAAGGCCGGGTCCGACAACTTCCGCGCCTCCTCCATCCAGGGGATCATGAAGCGCCTGAAGGGCAAGGGCATCGAGGTCATCATCTTCGAGCCGGCCATGGAGGAGGAGACCTTCTTCGGCTCCCGAGTCATCCGCGACCCGGAGGCCTTCAAGGCCGAGGCCGACGTCATCATCGCCAACCGCCGCACCCCCGACCTCGCCGACGTCGCCGACAAGGTCTACACCCGCGACCTCTTCGGCACCGACTCCTGACCCGAAGCGAGATCCAGCAGCGGGGCACTGCGGGCCACGGGTAGCATCAGGTTTCGTGAGCGCGAACCCAGACTTTGACCTGTTCCGGACCAACGAGGACCACGAGGCGATCCGTGAAGCGGTGAGGGCCGTCGCCGAGGCGAAGATCAAGCCCTTCGCCGCCGAGGTCGACGAGGAGTCCCGCTACCCGAGCGAGGCCAACGCGGCGCTCATCGCGAGCGACTTCCACGCGGCGCACGTCGCCGAGGAGCACGGCGGCGTCGGCGCGGACGCGCTCGCCGTCTGCATCATCATCGAAGAGGTCGCCCGGGTGTGCGCCTCCTCGTCCCTCATCCCGGCCGTCAACAAGCTCGGCTCGATGCCCGTCATCCTCGGCGGGTCCGAGGAGATCAACGCGCGCTACATGCCGCGCCTGGCCAAGGGCGAGGGCTTCAGCTACGGCCTGTCCGAGCGCGAGGCCGGGTCCGACACCGCCGGCATGAAGTGCAAGGCCACCAAGGACGGCGACGACTGGATCCTCAACGGGCAGAAGGCGTGGATCACCAACGCCGGCGAGTCGGAGCTCTACACGGTCCTCGCGGTCACCGACCCCGACGGCGCCCGCGGCAACAACATCTCGGCCTTCGTCGTCGAGAAGTCCGACGAGGGCTTCGGCTTCTCGGAGAAGGAGCGCAAGCTCGGTATCAAGGGCTCGCCCACCCGCGAGCTCCACTTCGACAACTGCCGCATCCCCGGCGACCGCATCGTCGGCGCCGAGGGTGAGGGGCTGAAGATCGCCCTGCGCACCCTCGACCACACCCGCGTGACCATCGGCGCGCAGGCCGTCGGCATCGCCCAGGGCGCCCTCGACGAGGCCCTGGCCTATGTCAAGGAGCGCAAGCAGTTCGGCAAGAACATCGCCGAGTTCCAGGGCATCCAGTTCATGCTCGCCGACATGGCGATGGAGCTCGAGGCCGCCCGCCAGATGGTCTACGTCGCCGCGGCCAAGTCCGAGCGCCACGACGCCGACCTGTCCTTCTTCGGTGCCGCCGCCAAGTGCTTCGCCTCCGATGTCGCCATGAAGGTCACGACCGATGCCGTCCAGCTGCTCGGCGGCGCCGGCTACACCCGCGACTTCCCGCTCGAGCGGATGATGCGCGACGCCAAGATCACCCAGATCTACGAAGGCACCAACCAGGTCCAGCGGGTCGTCATGGCCCGTCAGCTCCTCAAGGGCCTGCCCACGGCTCGCTGAGCCTCCGCTGATCGAGGTGTGAGGCCGCCCGCGGCCGAGCCTCGAGATCACTCGTGGCGTCGCCGCCTCGATCGGGTTCGCCGCCCCGCTGGGGGTACGCCGCCTCGAGGACGGGGTGGCGCACTGAAAAGTCCGGACCGCTCTACGCGTACGTCACGTTGCGTGGAGAGTCCGGACTTTTCTTGATGCGCGCCACCCCACCCACGAGACGGCTTCTCGTGCCCGGGCGGGGCTCGGGGTGGCCCGTCTCATGGCGCAGGGCGGCCTTCAAGAGGACGTGCGGTGTCCGCGGAGTGGGCCGGCCGGAGCCTTAGGGCCATCCGAGGCGCCGCCCGGGCAACCCGACCATGCGGGTAGTGCCTGATGTGCCCGGACGTGCGCGTCGGGTCAGCTGTCGTAGGTGTAGAAGCCGCGGCCGGACTTGCGGCCCATCAGGCCGGCGTCGACCATGCGCTGCAGGAGCGGCGGGGGAGCGTAGAGCTGCTCCTTGAACTCCGCGTAGAGCGACTCGGCGACAGCCATCGTGGTGTCGAGGCCGATGAGGTCGGCCAGAGCGAGGGGGCCCTGGGGGTGGGCCGCACCGAGGACGAAGCCCTGGTCGATGTCCTCGGCGGTGGCGAAGCCCGACTCGTACATGCGGATCGCGCTGAGGATGAAGGGGATCAGCAGGCTGTTGACGACGAAGCCGGCCCGGTCCTGGCAGGTGATGGCGTGCTTGCCGAGCTCACCGTCGACATAGGTGCGGGCCCGCTCGACGGTCTCGTCCGCCGTCATCAGCGAGGGGACCAGCTCGACGAGCTTGAGGACCGGCACCGGGTTGAAGAAGTGCACGCCCAGCACGTTGGAGGGGCGCTTGGTGACCGTGGCGAGCTTCATGATCGGGATGGAGCTGGTGTTGGAGGCGAGGATCGCGTCGGGTGACGTGACGATCTCGTCGAGCTGCTTGAAGAGCTCGACCTTGGCCCCCTCGTCCTCGAGGATCGCCTCGACGACCATGTCGCGGTCGGCGAGGTCACCGAGCTCGGTGACGACGCGGATGCGCCCGAGCACCTCGTCGGCGCTGTCGAGCCGTCCGCGCTCCTCCGCGCGGCGCAGTGACTTCTCCAACCGACCGCGGCCCGCGTCGGCGCGCTCCTGGTTCGACTCGACGACGATGACGTCGGAGCCCGCCCGCGCGCACACCTCGGCGATACCGGCACCCATGAGGCCGCATCCCACGACCCCGATCTTCTGCAGTGTGTTGTCCATGGACTGCACGATATGTGCGTGTGATGCGGCGCACGTCATCGGGTTGTGGGCATAGCCTGTGGACTGGACCACCGGACACCGACGAAGGGGGCCACCTGTGCGAGTTGCGCTCATGGCCACATGCATCGGGGACACGATGTTCCCCGACGTCGCCAAGGCCACCGTCACCCTGCTCGAGAGGCTGGGGGTGGACGTCGATTTCCCTGCCGCACAGACCTGCTGCGGTCAACCGATGATCAACACCGGCTACTTCGACGAGGCCGAGCCCGTGGTGCGGGCCTACCACCGGGCCTTTGCGGACCACGACGCCGTCGTGCTCCCTTCGGGCTCCTGCGCGGGGTCGGTGCGGCACCAGCACGAGATCATCGCGCGACGCTCGGGGGATGCCGGCCTCGTGGCGACCGTCGAGCGTCAGGACCCCCGCGCCTACGAGCTCAGCGAGTTCCTCGTGGACGTCCTCGGGGTGACCGACGTGGGAGCGAGCTTCCCCCACACCGTCGCCTACCACCCGACCTGCCACTCGCTGCGCATGCTCGGGGTCGGCGACCGGCCACGCCGCCTGCTCGAGGCGGTCCGGGGGCTCGAGCTCGTCGACCTTGAGGGGGAGCGGGAGTGCTGCGGCTTCGGCGGGACCTTCGCGCTCAAGAACGCCGAGGTCTCCAGCGCCATGGGCCAGGACAAGGCAGACAATGTCCTCGCGTCGGGCGCCGAGGTCCTCGTCGCAGGGGACTCCTCCTGCCTCATGCAGATCGGCGGGGTCCTCTCCCGCCAGCGTGCCGGGGTGCGCACCATGCACCTGGCGGAGGTCCTCGCGGCGCAGGAGGAGACGGCATGAGCACCGACGCACCGACCTTCCTCGGCATGCCGCCCTTCCCCGAGGCGGCTCGCGAGGCGCTGGGCAACGAGCAGCTGCGCCGCAACCTGCACCGGGCGACGAGCACGATCCGGGACAAGCGGGCTCACGTCATCGACGAGCTCGACGACTGGGAGGGGCTGCGCACCCGGGCGGCTCTCATCAAGGACACGGCGCTGCACGACCTCGACCGGTACCTCGTCGAGCTCGAGGAGCAGCTGACCGCACGCGGCGTCACGGTCCACTGGGCCCGCACCGCCGAGGAGGCATGCGAGATCGTCGGTGACATCGCGCAGTCGCACGACGTCGACGAGGTGGTCAAGGTCAAGTCCATGGCCACCCAGGAGATCGAGCTCAACGAGGCGCTCGAGGCGCGGGGCATCGCCGCCTGGGAGACCGACCTCGCGGAGCTGATCGTCCAGCTCGGACACGACCTGCCGAGCCACATCCTCGTCCCGGCCATCCACCGCAACCGCACCGAGATCCGCGACATCTTCCTCGCCGAGATGGGGCAGGTCGGCCGCGCCGCGCCCGAGGACCTCAGCGACGACCCGGCGCAGCTCGCCGAGGCGAGCCGGCTGCACCTGCGCGAGAAGTTCCTGCGGGCCCGCATGGCGGTGTCCGGAGCCAACTTCGCGGTCGCCGAGACCGGGACCCTCGTCGTCGTCGAGTCCGAGGGCAATGGCCGCATGTGCCTGACCCTGCCCGAGGTCCTCGTCAGCGTCGTCGGGATCGAGAAGCTCGTGCCCACCTGGGACGACCTCGACGTCTTCCTCCAGCTGCTCCCGCGCTCGAGCACCGGCGAGAGGATGAACCCCTACACCTCGACGTGGTCCGGTGTCACCGAGGGGGACGGCCCGCAGGAGTGCCACGTCGTCCTGCTCGACAACGGGCGCACCCGGGCGCTCGCGGACGAGGTCGGCCGACAGGCCCTGCGGTGCATCCGCTGCTCGGCCTGCCTCAACATCTGCCCTGTCTACGAACGCACGGGTGGCCATGCGTACGGCTCGGTCTACCCCGGACCGATCGGGGCCATCCTCAACCCCCTGCTGAAGGGGGTGGGGCACGACGAGCAGGTCGACTCCCTCCCCTTCGCCTCCAGCCTGTGCGG
>JAKDKQ010000261.1 GCA_030453295.1 Janibacter sp. | reverse complement strand
GGCTGATCTGGTCGCACGGCCGTTCCGCGAAGGGGAACGCCACCCCCCTTCGTCCCCGTGGTGGGGGAGAGTCGAGGCAACGGGGCGCCGATGCCTCGATGTCGACCACGAGGGAGTGCTCGGTGCCAAACATCATCGTGCAGCCGTCGGGAGCCGAGATCCTCATCTCGCCCGGCGACACCGTGCTGGCCGGTCTGCAGAAGGCCGGCTATGCGTGCACGGTGGGCTGTCGACGCGGAGGCTGCGGCATCTGCAAGGTGGACGTCCTCGAGGGGTCCTTCACCTACAACCGACCCGTGGCCGACTCGGTCATCACGGCCGAGGAGCGCACCGACGGCACCTGCCTGAGCTGTCGTGCAGTCCCCGACGTGGACCTGACGATCCAGATGCGAGACGCATCCCTGCGCCTCGTCAACCCCCTGCTGGGCCAGCTCAACGCGAAGGCACGCGAGCGTGCCAGGGCGGCCAGCAACGCACCGGAGGAGCAGTAGACATGGGCATCATGCGAATGGGGTACGCCCACGTGCGTGTCACCGACATGACCGAGGCCAAGAACCACTACGGGTCGACGATGGGTCTGTACGAGACCCTCGAGGACGTCTCCCCCGAGGGCAACAAGCGGGTCTTCTACAAGGGCTGGGACGAGTGGGACCACCACTCCGTCGTCCTCGAGGAGGGCGGTGTCGGCGTCGTCAAGTACGGCTGGAAGGTGCAGCACGAGGCCGACATCGAGGCCATCGAGAACAAGGCCAAGACCTTCGGGCTGACCGTCGAGCGCATGTCCGCCGGGGAGAACCCCGAGGTCGGTGACGGCATCCGCTTCACCACCACGAGCGACCACGTCTTCGAGGTCTACCACTCCCAGACGGCCATCGGGACCGAGGTCGGCACGCACAACCCCGACCCCTTCCCCCGGCACCTCGTCGGCATCGGTGTCCCGGCCCTCGACCACTCGCTGGTCACGGCCGAGGACCCGAAGCTGATGGAGAAGCTGCTCATCGACGTCTTCGACTTCTACCCCACCGAGCGGATCCAGACCAGCCTCGAGGACGACCACGAGCTCGCTGGTACCTGGCTGACCTCCAACAACCAGATCCACCAGATGGCGATCATCGGCGGGCCGCAGGGCAAGCTGCACCACTTCGCCTTCCGCCTGGACGACTGGAGCCAGGTCGGGCACGCTGCGGACCTGCTGACGATGGACGACGTGTCGGTCGACGTCACGCCGACCCGTCACGGCATCACCCGCGGGCAGACGACCTACTTCTTCGACCCGAGCGGCAACCGCAACGAGGTCTTCGGTGGCGGCTACATGGCCTTCCCCGACCGTCCGACCAATGTCTGGACCGTCGACCAGATCGGCAAGGGCATCTTCTACCACTCCCGCGAGCTCAACGAGCGCTTCACGAGCGTCCTCACCTGATGAGCCACACCCGTCGCAGCGCCGTCCTGACCCTCGAGGGGGCCGGGGCGGCGCTGTCCGCTGCCCTGGCGCACGCCACCGAGCACGGCCTGCGGATGAACATCGCCGTCGTCGACCCCGGCGGCACGCTGCTCGCCTTCGCCCGCATGGACGGCGCCTTCGCCGCCTCTGGCGAGATCGCGATCGACAAGGCGCGGACCGTCGTCCGCTTCGGCGGGGCACCGACCTCCGGCCTCTACGAGGCGCTCGCCGGCGAGGACGCGGTGATCCGCGGTATCGGCAACCGGCCCGGGGTGGCTGCCTTCGGCGGCGGGGTCCCGGTGCGCGTCGACGGCGAGCTCGTCGGTGCGGTCGGCGCCTCCGGCGGCTCGGCAGGCGAGGACGAGCAGGTGGCCGCGGCCGGAGCGGTGGCGATCACCGGGACCTAGCCTCGGGGCGTCAGGCAGCCCGGGCCAGGGTCTGGCTCGGCAGTTCGCCGAAGCGCTCGCGGTAGGCCGCGGCGAATCGCCCGAGGTGGGTGATGCCCCACGAGAGGGCGACCTCGGTCACTGTGCCCCCGCGCCCGTGGACGAGGTCGTCGTGGATGCGGTCGAGCCGCAGGTCGTGCAGATGGGCGAAGGGTGTCGTGCCCAGGTGCTCGCGGAATGCCTGCTGGAGCCGGCGCACGCTGACGCCGGCGATCTCGGCGAGGTCGACCGGGGTCCAGGGACGCGTCGGGTCGGCTTCCATCGCCTCGACGACGCGGTGGACGGGGCGGGGCCGCAGCGCGTTGCGAGCGGTGGGTTCGTCCGGGACCGCGGCCAGGAGCAGCCCCGTGACGAGCATGCTCGCGACGGAGTCGGCGACCTGTGGGTCGCGGTAGAGGACGCCGCCGCAGTCGCGGGCGTTGTCGAAGGTCGTGCGCGCCATCCGGAACCACGCAGCCCCCGCCGGGGTGCGCAGGTCGATGTCGGTCGGCAACCGCACGTCCTTGCGGGCGAAGACCCGCTCGCTCTCACGGTGCAGGTGCGCGCTGTCGATGCGCAGGCCGAGCACGACGAGGTCAGGAGCCCAGGCCGGCATGTGTGCGGGGGTGTCGGCCGGGAAGGCCGTGGCCCGACCGGGTGCGGCGTCGTAGTTCATGCTGCCGATGCGGGAGGCGAGGTGACCGCTCAGCGGGATGTTGACCGCCACGGCGCCGGGGTGGTCCGAGTCGATCCCCACGGTCGCGCCGAACTTGATGCGGGCCAGCCGGCAGCTGTCGAGGTCGACGACCTCGATGCCCGAGGCAGCAGCCCCGGGCACGGCCTTGGGGTGCATCGCGTGCGGGAAATAGGCATCGGACAGGGCGTCGTGCACCCCCTCCCAGTCCTCGAACCGGGGTGCCGACTGCAGAAGGTGCCTCATCGCACTCCTCTCGCGATCATCCGTGATCGCTCGATGATGCCCCCCCAGGGTGACGGGGCCGGTGGCGTTCCGCAGCGGGGAACGACCGTGTGCTTCCGGGTGCCTGCGTCGATCGGACAGCGACTGCGCTCATCGGATCGTGGCGGGCGCCACACCCGGCCTACGTTGCCTCCACGACAGACCACGCCGGGGTGGTGGGGCGGACCTCGCTCCTCGTCCCCGGATCACCGAGGAGAGGTGCCATGACGCCCTTCATGACGCGCGTCGCCGAGCTCGTCGGCACGCCCCATCAACACCTGGGCCAGCTGGCCCAGGGGCCGACCACCGTGCCGCGGACCCGGATCAGCGAGCGGGTGGCGACCGGGACCGGCGCCGACCGGCACGTCGCCCTGCGGTCGCTCGCCGAGCAGTACGTCTGCGAGGCGAATGCCGTCCTCGGGTCCGAGCGCGAGCAGCTCGGCCTCGTCGACGAGACCCTCCCGAACGAGCTGGCGTTCACCGTGACCTTCGGTGACGCCGGTGCCCGGTGCTCCACGACCTTCGCCGACGGCCGAGCGGTCGGTCGTCTCGTCGGCACCTTCGACGAAGGGGGTGACGAGCGTGAGCTCGACGGTCCCGACGCCCTGCCGGATCTGCTCGTCCGGCTCCTGGAGACCGCCCCGACGCAGGCGACGCGCACCGCGCAGCCGAGCTGACTCCCCCTTCGCCAGCCCACCAGACCAAGGAGAACGTCCAGTGCAGTACGAGCTCAAGACCCAGGTCATCGAACCCCAGCGGCAGACCTTCACCCACATCGCGAAGC